>DATLVT010000168.1:0-2195 GCA_035577105.1 Polyangia bacterium | reverse complement strand
GCGGCCGGCTGGATCGTTCGCGGGCCCTAAACTCTGGACCCTGTGAACCCCCATGATCCTGAGCGCGCTGAAAAGCTGCTTGAACCAGTGGGTGACCTCCAGCACGACCTTCCGGAAATCCTCCGTGGCGTACATGAAGGTCGAGGCAACGCCAGGGTGGATTATGACTGCTCCAGCTATCGCCACCAATTCTCCATTGCGCTCGAATGCAGCACCGATGGGATTGCTGTCCGCGAGCCGCTGGAGCGTCGGCAGCGGGCTATTCTCGGCCGTCAGCGCCAACAGTGCGTTGCGCTGTATCTCGCGCATGCCGCCCGCCATCTCCAGCCAATCGGTGCTTCGGATGGGCCTCATCACTGGAGGGAGGCCCACGCTTCAGCGCACCATGCGGCATCCGCCAAGGCGTTATGCTCTTGCGATGTCTGCTTCGGTAGTCTTGGGGTACCTTGATCGTCGCAGAGTTGCTTGACGTCTCTGCAGTACCTGGGCCAGCCCTTCGGCAAGTCCATCATGGTCCCAAATAACTGGCATAGCGCCACCCAATCGTAATCGGCGTAATACCCCCATATCTCCGGCTTTTCCCCCATGAACTCCACGAGACGGCGCGCGATCTCGGCGCGGGGGGTCTTATCGCCGTCTAGGAAGGGGATGACGTTGGCCAACACCTAAGGGCTTGCGCGGGTGAGATCGCATTCGGCGCATTCGGCATAAAACTTCCGCCCATCCTCAGCAACGACCCCTATGGATATAAGGTCAATGGTACGCCCATCCTCGATAAATTCTGTATCGAACCAAAACCTCATCATGTTGAAGTCTCCTTCGAAGTATCGTTGATGTTCATATTCATGATGGCCGCATACCCCGCAGCGCTACAGACGAGCTTGAACGCGACGTGGGAGGTGCGGCCGGGCAGGCTGATGTCCTCCTCACCATAGGTGATATCGTCGATGGCGCCGATGTTCACGGTCGCCGTCTCGTCATTGGGGTCGACGAGCGCGGACACATGCCACTCGCCTTGCGCCGCCTGGTCGAAGCCGGACAGCATCGCTCTCCCTGGAGGCGTGTTGGCGATGAACGGCAGCTCCACAGTCGACACCATCTCGTTGGCGTTCGGGTAGACGCTGCCGGTCGGCCCGCCGTAGAGGTAAACGGTATCGCCGGCGCGGGCGTAGAGCTGGTCGTAGACGCGGGCCCAGTCCGTTATGGCGAACCCGGGGGAGAAGTAAGTCCAGGCGCTTATCTGCGCGCTTGGGAAGTAGCTAAAGACGTAAACGCGACTGTCCAGCGCCAGCATATATCGATCATCTCTAGGTTCCATCGTTGCCACGGCTCTAGTGATAACGCCGTCGCTGAGAGTATCCATGTGGGCCCGCACAAAGGTATCGATGGGCGTGCCGATGTCGTCGACGTAGGCTGCATTCGTGGTGTCCCTCGGTCGGAGTGATCGGATGCCGCTGTCGCTCAGATAGAAGAGATCGATACTGCCGAAACCCAACACGGAACGTGACGCCCGGGTGCCGGTGTTGTCGATGGGCTGCACGAGCCCGATCGCGGTGGCGTCGGTGCTCAGGCTATAAACGCGTATATTACGCCGCGTCATCGCCGCCATTTGGTTGAGCAGATAGCGGCCGCAGCCAAGAAGCCGCTCGCTACCTTCGGCGTCGTTCGAGACGTTGATGAAACCAGTGCCGGCGGCAAGGCCGCTGTTGCTGTGCCAATCGGTGTAGGCGTTCGGGTTGGTGGGGCCGAATAGAGTGCTCCACTCTACCAGCGATCCGGCGGTAGAAAAGATGCGGCGGCTCGCGACGAACACCGAGGTCCCAGTTGCGCTGGCTCTGCCAGTAGCGGTGTAGTTAGTGCCGTTGATGATGAGGGTGAAACTGTCCTTCGCCTCTGGAGTTCCGATGAGTGTTCCTGTTGTAACTTGCGCAACGCCAGCAACCGCTGTGACCCCTCCGCCAAAGGATGGAGTTGCGAGGACGATATCACCGGTTGTCGTGTTGACGACTGCGTAGCCATTGGGGGTAGCTCCCGTTCCGATGGCGGCGGTGACGGTAACGGTAGCTCCAACTGCGACGGCAAGGTAGCCATGCGCGGCACTCCGGTTGTTGATGGACTTCGCCAGGTTAGTGGCGGTCGCGTTAACGCTGCCAGCCCACGGGACGGCGGAATAGAGCAACTGCACTGCGTTGGCG
>DATLVT010000167.1:0-14516 GCA_035577105.1 Polyangia bacterium | reverse complement strand
CCGCCCCTGCCCCCGCCGAACCGCCCGCGCCCCAGACCCCGACCCAGAAAGCCATCGCCGAGATCTGGTGCGAGGCGCTGAAGATTCCGCGCGTGGGGCTGACCGACAATTTCTTCGACGTGGGCGGGCATTCGCTGCTGTCCATGCAGGTCATCCACCGCATCCACGCCCGTCTGGGCAAGCGACTGGGTCCGCGGTCGCTGGCCTTCCAGAGCCTGGAACAGCTGGCCGCCGAGTGCGACGCCAGTCCGGGGACAGCGACGGGAACGCCCCCGCCATGAACCCGATGCATTTCGGCAGCAGCCGGCGCATGCTGTTCGGCCTTTATCACGCGCCGGCGGCGGCGCCCGCCCGCCCGGTGGGGGTGGTGCTGTGCAACCCGCTGGGACACGAAGCGGTGCGCGCGCACCGCGCGTTTCGGCAGCTGGCGAATCTGCTGGCCCAGGCCCGTTATCACGTCATGCGATTCGACTATTACGGCACCGGCGATTCGGATGGAGAGGGCGACGACGCGCGCCTGGCGGGCTGGGTAGAGGACGTGGGAAGCGCCATCGACGAACTGAAGGACACCGCCGGCATCGGTCGGGTCTGGCTGATAGGCTTGCGCTTTGGCGCCACCCTGGCGCTGCTGGCCACGCCAGGGCGGCGCGACGTGGAAGGCGTGCTGGCCTGGGACCCCGTGGTCAGGGGCAGCGATTACCTGCAGCAACTGTCCGTCATGCACGTTGAATATCTGCGCGACGAACTTCCCGAGGGAACGGCCGTCCACGCCACCGACAGCGAGGCGCTGGGGATGCCCTTGCCGCCGGCGTTGCGGGCCGATCTGGCGGCAGTCGATCTGGGCGTCAATGGAACCAATGACAGAGGGAAGGCCAAGCAGGTGGCCCTGTTCTCCTCGCAACCCGACGACACCCGCCGGCTGGTTGAACACCTGGCGGCGACCGGCACGCCGCTGACCACCCACCCCTGTCCGCAGGCCGCGGTCTGGAATTCGGATCGCGCCCTGGACGCCGCGCTGATTCCAGGAGACGTGTTGCAGGCCATGGTGGCGCGCCTGGCGACCGCCGGGGACGCTGGCTAGATGGGTACCCCGGTGGCGCCCCCCCATCCCGAACGCCCCGCCGAAGATTCCGCCGCCGCCGTCGACGACGGCCCGCGCGTGGCGATCATCGGCATGGCGGGACGGTTTCCCGGCGCGCCGGAGCTGGAGACGTTCTGGCGCAACATCCGCGACGGCGTCGAATCGGTGCGGCGTTTCACCCGGGACGAGCTGACCGCCGCGGGCGAGAGCGCGGCCAACCTGGCCGACCCGGCGTACGTGCCGGCCTGCCCGACGCTGGACGGCGTCGAATCCTTCGACGCCGGGTTCTTCGGGTGGAGCCCGCGCGAGGCGGCCATCACCGACCCGCAGCACCGCATTTTTCTGGAGACCGCCTGGCACGCGCTGGAGAACGCCGGTCACGATCCGGCCCGCTTTGACGGCGCGATCGGGGTGTTCGCCAGCTGCGGGATGCCCAGCTACATGATGCATCACCTGATCACCAACCGGCAGCTGATGGACACCGTCGGCGAGTGGTTGATTCGCCACACCGGGAACGACATGAACTTCCTGGCCACCCGCGCCTCGTACGAGATGGATCTGCGCGGGCCCAGCATGAACGTGCAGACCGCCTGTTCTTCGTCGCTGGTGGCGGTGCACATGGCGGCGCAAAGCCTGCTGGGCGGCGAGTGCGACATCGCCCTGGCCGGCGCGTCGACGGTGATCTTGCCGCAGGACCGCGGCTATCTGTTCAAGGAGGGCGAGATCATGTCGCCCGACGGGCACTGCCGCCCCTTTGACGCCGATTCGCAGGGGACCATCTTTGGCAGCGGCGTCGGCTGCGTGGTGATGCGCCGCCTGGACGATGCGCTGGCCGACGGCGATCGCGTGCTGGCGGTGCTGCGCGGGTCGGCCATCAACAACGACGGCACGCAGAAGGTTGGTTTCCTGGCGCCCAGCGTGGATGGGCAAACCCAGGTGGTCGCCGAGGCGCTGGCCATCGCCGGCATCGACGCGGGCGAGATCTCGTTCGTCGAGGCGCATGGGACCGGCACGCTGATCGGCGATCCCATCGAGGTCAAGGCGCTGGCCCTGGCCTTCGCCGGATCGTCGGCGCGGCGGGCGTCGTGCGCGCTGGGCTCGGTGAAGGCGAACCTGGGACACCTGGGCGAGGCGGCGGGGATGGCGGCGCTGATCAAGACGGTGCTGGCCCTGCAGGCGCGCATCATCCCGCCCGTGATCAATTTTTCGCGGGCGAACCCCGAGATCGATCTCGAGCACGGTCCGTTCTATGTCCCCACCCACGCGCGGCCGTGGACGGCGCCGCGCCGGATCGCCGGCGTGACGGCGCTGGGGGCAGGCGGCACCAACGCCCACGTCATCGTCGAGGAAGCGCCCCACGACGAACCGCTGGAGGCGGCGCCGGCGCGACCGTGGCAGCTGCTGCCGCTGTCGGCAAAGTCCCCGGCCGCCCTGGACGCGGCGACGGCCAACCTGGCGGCGCGGCTGCGCGACGATCGGGGCGTCGACCTGGCGGACGTCGCCTACACGCTGGCGCTGGGACGGCAGGCCTTCGCGCACCGAAGAGTTGTGGTGGCGCGCGACGGGGCCGACGCGGCGGCGGCGCTGGGGGGCGGCGCGCCGGCCCGCCTGCTGACGCGCCAGCGGCCCAAGCAGACGCCGGCGGTGGCCCTGATGTTTCCCGGGGGCGGCGCGCAGTACGCCGGCATGGGCGAGGGGCTGTACCGTTGCGAGCCCGACTATCGCCGCGTCATCGACGAGGCGGCGGCGCTGGTCCGCCCCAAGCTGGGATTCGATCTGCGCGGGCTGCTGTTCGCGCCGGAGGCCGAACGGGCCGCCGCCAACAAGCGGCTGGAAGCGCCGTCGGTGGCCCTCCCGGCGCTGCTGGCCACCGAGTACGCGCTGGCCACGCTGCTGCTGGCGCGCGGGATCGAACCGGTCGCCCTGATCGGCCACAGCATGGGGGAGTACGTGGCGGCGGCGCTGGCCGGCGTGGTGACGTTCGCCGACGCACTGGCCATGGTGGCGCTGCGCGGGCAGCTTTTCGAGACGCTGGCGCCTGGATCGATGCTCAGCGTGCCGCTGCCCGAGGCAGAGCTGCGCGCGTCCATCGAGGCGTCGCTCGCGACGCGCGGCCTGTCCATCGCTGCGGTCAACGGTCCGGCGCTGTGCGTGGCCTCGGGGGCCAGCGATGCCATCGCGGCGCTGGAGGCCACGCTGGCGGCGCGCGAGATCGATTGCACGCGCATCCACATCGCGGTACCGGCGCACTCGTCGATGCTGGCGCCCATCCTGCCGGCCTTCGAGGCCTTCGTGCGATCGATCGCGCTGCGTCCGCCGCAGCGGCGGTACATCTCCAACCTGACCGGCACCTGGATCACCGCCGCCCAGGCCACTGACGCCCGGTACTGGGTCGATCACCTGCGCCAGACGGTGCGTTTCGCCGAGGGGCTGGGGACGCTGGTGCGCGACAGCGGCGGCGGCGACGGCGACGGCGGTGGAATGATGTTGGTCGAAGTGGGGCCGGGACGGACGCTGGCCAGCCTGGCGCGCCAGCAGGGCGTCACGCCGGCGCCGGAGGCGATCCCGACCTTGCCCCACCCGACGGAGCCGGAGCCGGCCGACGCATTCCTGCTGGGCGCCCTGGGGCGGTTGTGGCTGGGCGGCGTCGAGCTGAAATGGCCGGCGCTGTTCGAAGGTGAGCGGCGGCGGCGCGTGCCGCTGCCGGGGTATCCCTTCCAGCGCAGCCGTCACTGGGTGGCCCGCGGCGCCGAGGCCGGCGCGGCGGCCAGCGCCGGCGGTGAACCGTCGCAGGCAGCACTGGCCAAGCTGCCCGACGTCGCCGACTGGTTCTGGCGGCCGGCCTGGCGATCGCAACCGCTGCCGGCAACGGCAACGGCAGCGGCACCGGGCGACGCGACGGCGGCCACCACCGTCGAGGCGCGCTGGCTGCTGTTCGCCGACGTCGACGACAGCGGCGTCGGGGCGGCGCTGGCCAAGAACCTCCGCGCGCGCGGTGACGCCGTGGTCACCGTCGCTGCTGGCGCCGCCTTCGCCGAGACCGGCGCCGATTCGTTCGTCATCGCCCCGGGTGCGCGCGGCGACTATGACCGCCTGTGGGACGTCTTGCGAAAACGCGGCCCGTTGCCGCGGGCCATCGTGCACCTGTGGAACGCCGGTGCGGCGGCGGCCACCACGGCGACGGCCCTCAGCTATGACAGCCTGCTGTGGCTGGCGCAGACGGTGGCGGTGGAAGAAGCGCCCACCGCGCTGGGCATCGTCTCGTCGCGCCTGCACGCCGTCGCCGGCGAGCTGGTGCCCCAGCCCGACAGGGCGCTGCTGCTGGGACCCTGCCTGGTCATTCCGCGCGAGCTGCCGCACGTGCGCACGCGCAGCATCGACCTCGATCTCGATCTCGCCAACGAGACGCCCAACGCCTGGCAACGCGAAAATCTCGTCGACCAGCTGATCGCCGAGCTGGACGATCTCCGGCGCGCTGACAGCGTCGGCCAGCGCGTGGTCGCCCAGCGGGGAACCCAGCGCTTCGTCCGCGCCTTTGAGCGTCTGCGTCTGCCGACGGCCAGCGCGGCCCTACCCTCTGCGCTACGCGCGGGCGGCACGTACTTGATCACCGGCGGCCTGGGCGGCGTCGGCCTGGAAGTGGCGGGCTGGCTGGCGCGAACCGCGGCGGCCAGGCTGGTGCTGATCGGTCGCTCGCCACCCTCCGACCGCGTGCTGCGCCGGCTGAAGGACCTGGAAGGCCGCCACCCCGGCGTCCAGGTACTTGTCGCCAGCGCCGACGTTCGCGATGCTGCATCCCTGCGCGCGGTCGTCACCGATGCGCGCGCCCGGTTCGGTCCCATCGACGGCGTTTTTCACGCCGCCGGCACCATCGACGACGGCCTGCTGCAATTGAAAGAACAGGGCGCCGCGGACGATCCGGTGATCGCCACCAAGGTCGGCGGCGCCAAGGCTCTCGCCGAGGCGCTCCGCGATGCGCCGCCGTCGCTGTTCGTGCTGTTCTCGTCGGTCAGCTCGTTCATGGGGTTCGAAGGACAGATCGATTATGCGGCGGCCAACGCCTTCCTGGACGCCTTCGCGGCAGCACGCGCCGCCACGGCGCCCGGGTACACGCTGGCCGTGAACTTCAGCGCCTGGCGCGACGTCGGCATGGCGGTGCAGCTGGCGGATCGGTTCGCCGAACGCCCCGGCAGCCACGGCGCGGGCACCAGCCCGCCCGCGACGGAAACCACTGGCGGCTGGCTGCCCGACGTCGCCGTCGACAGCGACGACCGGCTGACGTTGACAGGAACCTTTCATCGCGACCGCGACTGGCTGCTGGGCGAGCACGTTGTGCGCGACGGTGACCGCGCTGTCATGCCCGGCACCGGCTTCGTCGAGCCGGCCCGCGCCGCCGCCGCCCGCGCCACGCCCGCCACCGCCGCGGCCGTCACCTTGCACGATCTGATCTTCGTGGCGCCGTTCATGGCCGGCCCCGACGAGCCACGCCGCCTGTCGGTGTCGATCGATCGCAAGGACGGCCAGCTGACGATCACCAGCGACGGCGCCGCCGGAAGCGAAACCCACGTCGTCGGCCGCGTCGGCGCGCCCGACCCGGCGACGCCCCCGTCGCTGCCCATCGACGCCATCCGCGCCCGCTGCGCCAGTGAGCAGGTCGTCGCCAGCGGTGGCTTTCTCGACCAGGAATTCATGAACTTCGGCCCGCGCTGGGGCAACATCCGACGCATCAGCAGCGGGGATGCCGAGGCGCTGATCGATCTCGAACTGGGCGCGCCCTTCGCCGCCGACCTTTCGCAGGTCGCCCTGCACCCCGCGCTGCTGGACATGGCCACCGGCGCCGCCCAGCACCTGATCCCGGGGTTCGACCGCCGCCGCGATTTCTATGTGCCTTTCTCCTATGGCCGGGTGGTGGTGCATCACCCGCTGGTGGCCAGCGTCCACAGCCACGTTCGTTACAAGGCATCGCCCGACCGGTCCGGCCCGACCGGCGACACAGCCGCCTTCGACGTGGTGATCGCCGACGACGACGGACGACCGCTGGTCTCGATCACCGACTTTGTCATGAAGCGCTTGCCGCGCAGCCAGGGCGCATTCGCCGCCACCGCCGCCGTCGCTGCGTCGTCGTCACCGTCATCGTCATCGTCATCCGGCCACGCGGCGGCGAGCGCGGCCGCCCTGCGCGAGGTGGCCCTGCGCGAAGGCATGACGCCGCCCGAAGGCCTCGACGCCCTGGCGCGCCTGCTGACCCGGCGCCCCGCCGCGCAGGTGGTGGTGTCGTCGGTGGACGTCGTCCACTGGCAGTCCGCCGTCGATGCCCAGGCGGCCGCCGCCGCCCAGGCGACCACGACCGCCCGATCCAGCGCCGCATCCGCGGACGCCGGGGCCTCCGACCGTCCGGCGCTGGCGTCGGCCTACGTGGAGCCGTCGGATCACTGGCAGCGCCTGGTGGCGGGCGTCTGGCAAGCCATCCTGGGCATCCAGCGCATCGGCATTCACGACAATTTTTTCGAGCTGGGCGGTCACTCGCTGCTGCTGACCCAGGCGGCGACGCGCGTGCGCAAGGCGGCCGCCCTGGATCTGCCGCTGGCCACGCTGTTCTCCAAGCTGACCATCGCCGAGCTGGCGGCGGATCTGCAGAAGGCCAGTGAAGCCGCCGCGACCGGCGGCGCCGTGAAGGCAGCCCCGCTGCGCGCCGTCTCGCGCGAGGCCTACCGGGTCAAGCGGCAGAAACCGGAGGCTTCATGACAACCGGCGCGACGCCGCTGCGAGGTCTGTTCATCGGCGAGGGCGGCCTGCTGGTGGCGTGCGCCGACGCCTGGCGCACCCATGGCCACCTGATCGACGCCGTGGTCACCGGCAATCCGTCGGTGGCGCGCTGGGCGGACGAAGGGGGCATCACCCGCCTGCCGCCGGCCGGCGATCTGGCCGCCGCGCTGTCGTCGGGTCACGCCTTCGACTACCTGTTCAGCATCGTCAACCCGCGCGTCACGCCGGCGACGGTGCTGCGGATGTGCCGCCGCGGCGCCATCAACTATCACGACAGTCCGCTGCCCCGGTACGCCGGCTTTCATGTCACGTCATGGGCCATCCTGGCCGGCGAGCGCAGCCACGGCGTCACCTGGCACGAGATGACCGAGCAGGTGGACGCCGGGCGGATCCTGGCCCAGCAGACCATCGCCATCGCGCCCGACGAGACCGCTCTGAGCCTGAACACCAAGTGCCATGACGCCGCCCTGGCCTCGTTTCAGGGCCTGCTGGAGGACTTGGCGGCAGGCCGGCTTTCGCCGCGGCCACAGGATCCGACCGCCCGCAGTTATTTTCCGCGGCTGCGTCGCCCGCCCGCGGCGTCCGTGCTGTCCTGGGATCGCCCGGCCGAGGAACTGGACGCGCTCGGACGCGCGCTGTCGTTCGGCTCGGAGAGCAACCCGCTGGGCCTGCCCAAGATCATCGGCGACGCCGGCGCCGGGGCCGACGCTGTCGCTGTCCTGGTCACCGCGTTCACCATCGCCGCCGACACCAGCCGTCCCGCCCCCGGGGTGGTCGGACGCATCGGCGACGACGCCCTGGTGATCGGAACCGCCACACGCCCGCTGGCCATCCTGGCAGCCACCACCCTCGACGGCCGTCCGTTGACGCCGCGAGCGATGGCCGCCCAGCTGGGCCTGGTCGAAGGCAAGACCTTGCCGCTGCTGGGCGCCACGGTTGCCCACCGGCTGGTCGCTGTCGACACCCTGGCGGCGCGCCACGAATCGTTCTGGGTGGATCGCCTGGCCGACCTGCATCCGGCCGCCGTGCCGGCCAGCGTCCGCCCCGCGACGATCGCCGATGACGACGGCAGCGCCGCCGCCAGCGCCGGCGCGCCGCCGGCCGCCTCTGCGCGCCAGCGCCTGCGCCTGCGAACGGCGCTGCCCCCTGCCCTGGCCGCCCTGCCGGCAAGCGACGCCGTCGACAGCATCGTCGCCGGGCTGGCCGCCTTGCTGGCGCGCCTGGGGCAGGACGGCTCCTTCGACGTGGGCTATCGCGACGCCGAGCTCGAGCGCTTGCTGGCCGACGACACGGGTGCGGTCTCCCGGCTGTTTGCGTCGGTCCTGCCGCTGCGCCTGACCGTCGACACCGCCGCGCCATTCGACGCGCTGCTGGCCGCCACGCGGACGGAGCGGGCGGCGGTCCGGGGCCACGGCACCTTCACCGCCGACCTCGCGCAAAGGTGGCCGGTCTTGCGCGCCACCACGGCCGAGCAGCGCGCGCTGTCCGTCGCCGTCTGGGTGCCGGGCGCCCCCGATCCCGCCGGCGCGCCCTTCGCCACCCTCGCCGCCAGCGTTGCTCCCGACGCAGCGCTGACCGTCGTCATCGACGAACGCGATCTGACCGGCGTCGAATGGATTTTCGCGCCTCACGCTGTCGACGCGACGTTGCTGCCGGGGCTGGGCCGACAGCTGGCGTCCTTGCTGGCAGCGGCCATGGCCGATGGCCGGCGCCCCCTCGCGGACTATCCACTGCTCACCGCCGCCGATCGCCAGCGCCTGCTGGAGGAATGGAACAGCACGCAGGCGCCTTATCCCATCGATCGCTGCATCCAGGACGTCATCGCCGAACAGGCGACCCGCACGCCTGACGCCGTGGCCGTGGTGTTCGGCGGCCGCTCGCTCACCTACGCCGCGCTGGATCGCCGCGCCGACGAGCTGGCGCGCCGGCTGCGCGCGCTGGGCGTCGGTCCCGACAGCCTGGTCGGCATCTTCATCGAACGGTCGCTGGAGATGGTGGTGGCCCTGCTGGGCACTCTCAAGGCCGGCGGGGCGTACGTCCCCCTGGATCCCAGCTATCCCGACGAACGGCTGGCGATGATGCTGGAGGACAGCGCCGCCCGCGTGGTGCTGACGCAGGCCCGGCTGACTTCGCGTCTGCCGGCGCACGCCAGCACCAGCACCGTCATCGAGATCGACCACCTGTCGGCGGACGATGGCGGCGCACCGCCCGCGTCGCCGCCGCCGCCGGTCCCTGTCCCCGCCTGCCGTCCCCACGACCTTGCTTACGTTATTTTTACATCGGGCTCCACCGGCCGCCCCAAGGGGGTGATGATCGAGCACCGCAACGTCATCAACTTCTTTGCCGGCATGGACGCCGTGATGAATCCGTCCGCCGGCCCGGGCGTGTGGCTGGCGGTGACCAGCCTGTCGTTCGACATCTCGGTGCTGGAGCTGCTCTGGACGCTGGCCCGCGGGTTCCGCGTGGTCATCGCCCCCGAACGCGATCGCGCGGCGCTGACCCGCGCGACGCAGGGGCCGCGCGCACCCCTTGCGTCGTCGTCATCGATGACCTCATCACTGACGTCGCCGTCGACGCCGTCCTCGCCGTCGGGCCCGGCCGGCGTCGCGCCGTCGCGCATGGACTTCAGCCTCTTTTACTTCGCCGCCGATGCCGGCGGCCCGGCCCGCGATCGCTATCGCCTGCTGCTGGAGGGGGCGCGCTTCGCCGACACCCACGACTTCGCCGCGGTCTGGACACCGGAGCGGCACTTTCACGCCTTTGGCGGCCTTTACCCCAACCCGGCGGTCACCAGCGCGGCGCTGGCCACCATCACCACTCGCATCGCCCTGCGCGCCGGCAGCGTCGTGCTGCCGCTGCACGATCCCATCCGCGTCGCCGAGGAATGGTCGGTGGTCGACAACCTGTCGGGCGGCCGCGTCGGGCTGTCGTTCGCTTCGGGCTGGCACGCCAACGACTTCGCGCTGGCCCCTGACCGTTATGCCGATCGCAAGGCGATCATGCTGCGCTCGCTGGAAACTGTTCGCGCGCTGTGGCGCGGGGAATCGATCCCGGCCCGCAGCGGCAACGGCAGCGAGATCTCCGTGCGCATCCTGCCCCCGCCCCTGCAAACCGATCCGCCCATCTGGTTCACCGCCGCCGGCAGCCCCGACACGTTTCGCGCCGCCGGCGAGATGGGGGCCAACGTCCTCACCAACATGCTGGGGCAGTCGCTGGACGATCTGCGCCAGAAGATCGCCGTCTATCGCGCCGCCCGTCAGCAGCGCCCCGGCCGCCCTCATGTCAGCCTGATGCTGCACACCTTCGTCGGTCCGGACATGGCCCAGGTCCGGCGCGTGGTGCGCGAGCCCTTTCTTTCCTATCTGGCCACGTCGACCGATCTCATCAAACAGACGCGCTGGCAGTTCCCCGCCTTCGCCCAGCCGGGCGGCGCCAACGCCAACCAGGGCGACGGCGTCCCGCTGCGCGAGCTGACCCCGGAAGAAAACGAAGCGCTGATGGCCCACGCCTTCGAACGCTACTTCGACACCAGCGGCCTGTTCGGCACGCCCGAACACTGCCTGTCCATGATCGACAAGCTGCGCGCCGTCGGCGTGGACGAGATCGCCTGCCTCATCGACTTCGGCGTCGACGCCGACCTTGTGCTGGACAGCCTGCGCCACCTGGACCAGCTGCGCGTGTTGGCGAACCAGGCGCCGCCCGGCCTGCACAGAGAAGACAGCAACAACGACGGCGACGACGACGATCCCTCGGTGGCGGTTCTCATTCGCCGCCACGGCGTCACCCACCTGCAGTGCACGCCGTCGCTGGCCCAGGTGCTGCTGGACGATCCGGCCACCGCCGATGCGCTCGGTCAGCTGGATCACCTGCTGCTGGGCGGCGAAGCGCTCAGCCCGGCGCTCGCTCGACGACTGGGCACGCTGGTGCGCGGACAGATCCTCAACATGTACGGCCCCACCGAGACCACAGTCTGGTCGACGACGGCGGCGGTCCCTCGCGATGGCGCCGGCATCACCATCGGTCGGCCCATCGCCAACACCCGCATCTTCATCGTGGACGCTTCGATGCAGCCCTGCCCGGTCGGCGTGCCCGGCGAGCTGCTGATCGGCGGCCACGGCGTGGTGCGCGGCTATCTGGCCCGCCCCGATCTGACCCGCGACCGGTTTGTCCCCGATCCGTTTCCCGGCGCCGACAGCCACATCGATGCCCGCCTGTATCGCACCGGCGATCTGGCCCGCTACCGCGCGGACGGCACCATCGATTTTCTGGGACGGATCGACCACCAGGTGAAGATCCGCGGCTATCGCATCGAACTGGGCGAGATCGAGGCGGCGATCAGCGCCCATCCGGCCGTTCGCGAGGCCGTGGTGGTGGCCCGTGAAGACGCCCCGGGCGACAAGCGTCTGTGCGCCTACGTCGTCGCCCGCGGCAGCGAGGACTGCGCCAGCCGGTCCGACGCCGCCGCCCGCGCCGCGCCCGCCGCCACCGACGACGGCGCCGACGTGCAGCGCTGGCGGGCGATCTGGAACGAGACCTACGGGCAAGAGCGTCCCGGCGCCAGCGCCATTACCCACGACAGCGACGGCGCCGGCGGCGATTCCGCCGAAGACGACTTCACCGGATGGACCAGCAGCGTCACCGGCGCGCCGCTGCCCGCCGCCGAGATGCGCGAATGGGTGGGCCACACGGTGGGCCGGATCGCTGCCCTGAAACCACGGCGCATCCTCGAGCTGGGCTGCGGCGCCGGCCTGCTGCTGCTGCGGCTGGCACCCACCTGTGACGAATACCTGGGCATCGATTTTTCCGCGACGGCGCTGGCCCGCCTGCAGCGCAAGCTGCACAGCCGCGCCCTGTCGTCGGTGTCGTTGCGCCAGGGAGAGGCGGCCGATTTCTCGCAGATCCCACCGGGGCGCTTCGACACCGTGATCATCAATTCGGTGGTGCAGTACTTCCCCGACGCCGCCTACCTGATGCGCGTCCTGGAACAGGCGGCGCGGGCCCTGGCGCCCGGTGGCTCGATCTTCGTCGGTGACGTCCGCAGCCTGCCCCTGCTGCCTGCCCAGCACGCCTGGATCGAACTGCAGCGCGCCTCCGACGACGCCACCGGCGACGAGCTCTTGCGGCGCATCGATCGTCGCCACATCCAGGACGCCGAGCTGGCCATCGACCCCCGCCTCTTCACGCTGGAGGTGCTGGACGGACGCCTGCCGCAGATCAAATCGACGGCGGTGCTTCTCAAGCGGGGACACGGCAGCAACGAGATGACCCGCTTTCGCTACGACGTCGTGCTCAGCACGCGCGCACCGGGCGGCCCGGCCTCGCCACCGCCGACCGCCTCCCTGGGAGATGCCGCGACCCTGGCCGACCTGCGCGATGCGCTGGCCCAGGCCGGCCCGACCGGCATGTCATTCGCCGATCTCCCCAACGCCCGCCTGGTGGACAGCGTCGAGACCACGCGCCGCCTGACCGACCCGGCCGCTGGCAGACTCACCGCCGCCGAGCTGCGCAGCGCCGCGTCGGCGCGTCCCCATGGCATCGATCCGGAAGACCTGTGGCAGCTGTCTTCCGACTATGACGTCGCGGTGACCTGGGCCGCGTCGGGTCGCCTCGACGCCTTCGACGCCACGTTTCGTCCCCGCGGCGGGCAAGCCGGCGCGGCTCTGGACCTGCGCGCCGCCAGCGTCGCGAAGCCTTCGTCACCCCCACCGTCCATCGACGAGCTGGTCCGCCGTCCCGGCGCCACCGCGCGCACCGCCACCGCCTCGACGTCTGCCCAGGACATCGTGCCGGCGCTGCGCGCGCAGCTGGCCGATCGGCTGCCCGACTACATGATGCCGGCCGCGTTCGTGGTCCTGCCGCGCCTGCCCCTCACCCCGAACGGCAAGATCGATCGCAAGGCGCTGCCCGCGCCGGAGCGCACGCAGCGTCGTCCCACCAGCGCGACCCCGACCAGTCCGCCCGCCAGCGAGCTGGAGCACCTCATCGCCGGCTGCTGGCAGAAGCTGCTGGGGCTGGAAGAGGTCGGCACGCGCGACAACTTCTTTGACCTGGGCGCCAATTCGCTGCTGGTGGTGCGCGCCAGCGGCCTGCTGGGCGCGGCCCTGGGACGATCGGTGTCGCTGCTGGATCTCTTCCGCTTCCCCACGGTCAGCGCCCTGGCCGCCCACCTCGGCGCCACCAGCCCGGCCGCCGCCCCTGCCGGCGCCACTGGATTGACGTCCGCCCCGCCGGCGCCGGCCGCCAGCCAGGCCGGCCTCGACCGCGCCCAGGCTCGCCGCGCCGCCCTCCAGAAACGCAAACGCTGACGATCGCCTCGGCGGTGCGCTTAAGGAATCGCGATCTCGAAGACGTCCCAGGCGGGGGTGTGGTTCGACTCCAGCTCTGGCTGGTTCCAGACGTACAGGGCCGGGAAGGTTTGCAGCAGGCCGACCTCGCTGACGGTAATGGCGGTGATGAAGATCTGCGGGCGTCCGCCGGTCATCCGCCGCGATGAAAACGTCAGCCAGTAGTACGAAAGATCGCCGGCCCGTCCGACGGTGGGCGCCCATTTGGGCCAGCTGTTGGTCAGTCCCGGGCTGGAACGCTTGGTGCACTGGGGCGGGTCGTTGGCGGCGACGCGCGTGGGCGTGGTCGCTCCTTCGCGCGGCAACAGGAAGATCTCCGCCGCCGGGACGTCATAGTTGTCGCCCGTGCTGGGAGCGCGCGTGAACGCGACAAAGTGATCGTCGGGCGAGAACGCCGGATAGTAAGCGTGGAACCTGGGATCGTCGCCGCCCTTCAAGGCGGCCGCCGGCCCTCCCTTGCGATCGCCGTAAGGCACGGTGAACAACGACCCCAGGCCCGACAGCACGCGCACCCCGGTGTCGGTCGAGCCGCCCGTCACCGACGTATAGGCGATGGTTTGACCGTCGTGACTCCAGGTCGGCCCCACCGGCAGGCCGGTGTCGCCGGTCCGGGCGATGATTCCCCAGCCGGCGTCTTGCGTGGCCGTCGCCGCCTCCAGGTCGGTCCAGACGATGTTCTGGTTTTGCAGCAGCGACAGCGCGATCCGGTCGCCCGTCTTCCAGTGCGCCCCCGAGAACGCCGCGATGGGCTGCTGCATGCGTGACAGCATCTGCCGCCCCGCCGCCGTCAAATACGCGGGCTCCTGCAGGGTGGTCCCGGAGCGAATGCCCAGGCTGGCGGGGTCGGCGTGGTCCGGAGCCTTGTTGGCGGCGAAGCCGATGAACTGGCCGTCCGGCGTCGAGGTGTGGCAACCGATGCACTGCACGCCGGTGCCGGCCTGGGCTGGCGTCATCACCGGCGTGACCGTCTCGTCGCCGACCTTGAATCCCTTCAGCGACGAGACGCCGGTGGTGGTCCAGTAGACGATCGATCCGCCCACACCGACGGGCGCGATGGTGAACGTCGACGGAGCGCTGACACTGACCGTGCTGGCGCCTCCCGCCGTGGCCAGGCCGCGCACCGTGACGGTGATGGGCTGATTCACCGCGTGCGCGCCCAGGCTGTTCCACATGTCCTTGGGCATGGTCCAGGTCGGCGACGTCGTGTAGACGACCAGATCGTTCTTCTCGCTGGCGCTGTGCAGGCGCAGCTCGAACAGGCTCTGCCCCACGGGTGCCTGAAAACTGAAGCGCGGGCGCAACCAGTTCGCCGGAAACAGCGTCCC
>DATLVT010000166.1:0-4296 GCA_035577105.1 Polyangia bacterium | reverse complement strand
GTCGCGAACCTCCGGCGGCAGCGGCCGCGGTCTGCTCCGCACCGGACGCAGCGGATAGCTGGTGTCGACGATGGCCAGATCGCCGGCGCGCACCAGGACCAAGAGGGGCGCCCGCGCCGCCGCCACAAGAGAGATCACCGGCTCCGGTCCCAGGTCCAGGCGCGCGATCGCCCGTGGGCCGCCGGCAGCGGGGATCTCGACGACGCTGACCACCGAACGGGCCGCTTCGGCGACGTAGGCGGCCCGCCCGTCGGCCGACAGCGCCAAGAACCGTCCATCGGCGATGGGCGTGCCGCCGGCGGCGATGGGACCGTCGCTGGCGATCTGCGCCCAGTTCACCTGGCCGCCCGCCGCCTGAACGACGCCGGCATAACGCCGGACGGTCACCGCGCTCTCACCGCTGCCGCCTTCGGTGGTGACGACGACGGGCTGCACACCCGCCGGCGTTCCGATGGGCACCCGCACCACCGCGCCGCCGTCGCGGGTGCGGCCCAGGACCGCGGCCGGGCGCCCGCCGACGTGCACCGTGGGCTGGCGGCCGAAACCCTTGCCGTGGATCCACAACGTCTCACCGACGGTGATAACGCCGTCGGTGCCGTCCAGTTTCAGCTGGCCGCGCAAGGGAACGTCGCAACCGCCCAGGTCGGTCACCGCGGTGACCACGGGCGCGCCCGACGCCTGCGCGATGTCGCGCGGGTCCTCGACAATCTGCTGCAGCGGCCCTCCGCAGCCGGTCAGGAGGACCGCCGCGAGGACCGCACGTTTCACAGCGGACCTTCGGTAATCCGAAAACCGACCAGGTTATTGGGGACCAAGGGCAGCTCGTCGTACTTGGCCACCACGTTGTTCGAGGCGTCCAGGAACTGCGCCTTGGACAGAACGACCATCTGCACGGCGCCCTGCGGGGGCGCGCACGAGCCGATGTAACCGACGATCTTGGCGCCGGTATCGAACTCGAACGTCACGCGGTGACTGACCATATCGCGGAGCTTCTTGTAGTCGGGCATGGGCGCGGACGATACCACAACGCCGATGCGCGGCATCGGGTTCCGCTGTGCGTTGATCTACGTGGAAGGGCAACACTTCGTTGCGGCGCAGACAACATGGCGCGCTGCTCTCGGCCATTTCATGTCGAGAAGTAATCAATGATTAGTCCTAAAATCATGTTGGCCTGCTTACTGCTTCTACATGGACAAAAGGCGGTCCATGAAGCGACTCTCTCCGGTCCGTTGGCTCAGGATCTCTGCATTCTCTGTTTCTTCTGCCCTCTCGGTTCTTGCTGCCGGCTGCAACGAAGCCGCCGCGCCCGACGTCAACTGGCAAGAGGGCGCGTCGACCACCGCGCAAAACGGCCTGTCGGATCTCAACGGATTGAACTCGTACAACGGACTCAATTCGTACAACGGACTCAACGTCTACAACGGGCTCAACTCATACAACGGACTCAATTCGTACAACGGACTGATGGCCTCTTTCGAAGGCCGCCAGCTGGTGTCGTACCTGGTCAAGTGCGCGCTGCCCGCCGGCCACCAGATCGCCAAGCAAGACCAGAACAACGCCTGGTACACGTACAAGGGCGCCATCGGCGTCGGGCCCGGCTGGGAGACCGGCGCGTGCGACAAGAATTGCCAGGAAGCGATCTCCGCGTGCTTGATGGCGCACGTCAACACGGCCGGCGTGCACATTCCGCTGTGGCTGGATTCACCGGTGGCCGCGATCGGATTTGGACGGAGCAGCGACTATCCGTATCAGGAGGGGACGTACTTCGGAAACCTGTTCGTCAATAACCCCACCACCGGCAAGCCCGACGCTTTTTATTGCAACGGCCCCGCGTTCGCGACGTCGACGGTGCCCGGGCGCCTGGGCGCCTATCAACCGAGCACGATCTACAGCAACCCCTTCGGCACGAACGCCCTGTGCGCGGGCAACTGCACCCCCGCCGCCGCGCCGTACAGCAGCGACGGCTACGCGTCGTGCAAGGGTTACAACAACCCGATCACGGTGTGGCGACAGCCGGCGCCTGCCTTCGGCAATCCGCCCGCCTGGTCCTCGACGGCCACCTACGCGATGAACGCGCGGGTCACCTACAACGGCGTCGTTTACCAGTGCCTGCAGGCCCACACCGCCAACTCCTCATGGACGCCGTCCGGCAGCCCCGCGCTGTGGAAGGTGGCCACCGGAACGGCGCCCGTCTACTACAAGATCTGTGCGCGAAACAGCGGCAGGTGTCTGGACGGCGAGATCACCCAGACCGGCGACGGCGCGCGCATGCAGCAATGGGGCTATGCCGGCAGCGACAATCAGAAGTGGCAGATCATCAGCCTGGGCGACAACTATTTCAAAATCTGCGCGAAATACAGCGGCAAATGCCTGGACCTTGACCACGGCAGCCAGGCCGACGGCGCCAAGATTCAACTGTGGACCTTCAGTGGCGCCGACAATCAGCGCTGGGCCATCAGCCCGGTAGGAGCGTCCGGCACTGGCGATCTGCTGGGCCCCTGGTCGCAGAATGGCGACTATCCCATCGGCTCACGGGTGACGTTCAACGGCGTCACCTACGAATGCGTGCAGACCCATCACGCCAACCCCTACTGGTACCCCAGCGCCAGCCCGACCCTGTGGCAGGCGGCCACCGCCTCGACGGCCATGTACAGCGTCGTGGCCAAGCTGGGCGCCCGGTCGATCGACGTCAAGGACCACAGCCTCTCCGACGGAGCCGCCATCCAGCAATGGTTCTACAAGGGCGAGTCCCAGCAGATCTGGACAATTACCGCGGTTCCGTAGCGCGAAAGGGGCCTGATGGCCCCCCTCGCGGGCTCTCCCCGGCGCTTCTCGCAAGGTGAGCCGCGCGGGCAGAGCCCGCGCTCCTGAACTGGAATAGCGGCGCCTCAGACGGGAAGGCGAACGAAGTGCGCTATGGATGACCCGGCGGCATCGGGCCGTGCGGGTTTGCGGCGCCGGCGCCCATCATGGGGGGGGCGGCCAGCGATTCGTCTTCTTTCTGGATCGTGTTCAGCGACAGCTTGACCCCGCGCGAGCCGACGTGGACCTTGGGCAGCGTGGCGATGACGTCGCCCTTCTTGCGGGTCATCGGATCGCCGTCCTTGTCGACGCGGGCGCTCAAGGTCAGGTCGCCGTCGAAGGCGCCGTTCTTGAACATCATGTCTTCGGGGCCGAGAGAGAACGGAATGGGAAACTTGTCGGCGGTGAACTTCTTGACCGCCACCAGCGAGCCGCGCGCGGTCGGGTTGTCCGAGATCCGGCGGGCCACCAAGTAGATCGGATCGCCGGATTTCACGGCCGCCTTGACCGAGGGGGCGAGGACGATGTCACCGGTGATGACGGCGTTCGGATCGGGCTTGGCCTCGGCCGCAGCAGGTTCGGGCGCTGGAGCCGGCGCCGCCGCCGCGGGAACTGGCGCGGGCGCCGCCGGGGCCGCGACGGGTGCCGCGGGAGCCGGCGGGGCGGTGCCGCCCTTGTCCTGCGCCGGGATACCGGCCGCCTTCGACGCGTCGTCACTTTTGCTGCAGGCACCGACGGACAGGACGGCCAGCGCCAGACCGGCCAGCGCCGCGACCGAGCGCGATCGGTTCGACGGTTTCATCATGCCCGGACCATAGCACAGTCAGTTATCATGCCGACGATGTCGGGTCCCATCACCGCCGCCCTCGGCGCCCGCACCATCATCGCGCCGGGGATCGCCGACCTCAGCTTTTCCATGCTGACGCCCGAGAAGCTGGTCTTTCAGGGCGGTCAGTTCGTCTCCCTGTCCGTCGGCCCGGAGCTGCCGCGGCGAAGTTACTCCGTCGCATCGCAGAGCGACCGGGGCGAGAGCATTCGTCTCATCCTGCGCATCATCGAGGACGGTCCCGCTTCGCAGTACCTCATGACCATGCCGCTGGGCACGGTCGTGCCCATGACCGGACCGCACGGGTTCTTCACGCTGGAGCGGGAACATCGCGGTGATATCGTCTTTGCCGCCACCGGCACCGGCGTGGCCGCGGTGATGCCCATGCTTGGCGAGCTCGCCCACTGTCGGAGCACCGGGCGGCGTTTCCTGTTCTGGGGACTGCGCCGGCCCGAAGACATCTTCGCCCGTGACGAGATCGTCGAGCTGTGCCGGAAGGCCGACGTCGAGCTGGACGTTCACCTGACCGCGCCGCCGCCCGACTGGACCGGCTCGCGCGGTCGCATCACCGGCACCGTGGTCGACCGTCTGCCCACGCTGGTGATGCCGACGTTTTATCTGGTGGGAAACGGCTCCATGATCGACCAGCTCAAGCGGGAGCTGGTCAG
>DATLVT010000165.1:0-3377 GCA_035577105.1 Polyangia bacterium | reverse complement strand
CACCCTTTCAGGTGGCGGTGTGGAAGGCGCTGCTGGTCGTCCCCAGCGGCTGCCTGACCACCTATCAGACCATCGCCCGCGCGGTCGGCCAGCCCCGGGGCGCGCGCGCCGTCGGAAACGCCGTCGGAAGCAACCCGATCGCCTGGCTGATCCCTTGCCACCGGGTGATTCGCGGCCTGGGCACCTTCGGCCAGTATCGCTGGGGCAGCGCCCGCAAGACGTCGATGCTGGCCTGGGAAGCGGCGCGCGCTGAACGCCGCGCCGACGGGGGCAGCGGCGATGGCGACAGCGGCGACAGCGCCGACAGCGACGCCGCCAACAGCGCCGTCGGCGCCGAGTAGCGGTCGCGCCGATGAATGACAACGACCGTCCGTCGCCGTCGCGGCTGCTCATCGCGCTGGCCTTTGCCGCGGTTTACATCCTGTGGGGCTCGACCTACCTGGGGATGAGGGTGGCGGTGCGGACTTTGCCGCCTTTCCTCCTGGCGTCGGCGCGCTTCTTCGTGGCCGGCTCGGTGATCCTGTGCTGGAACGCCCTGACGGGCGGGCCGCGCCCGACGGCCTTGATGTGGAGGAACGGCGCCCGTACCGGAGCCTGGCTGCTGCTGGGAGGCAACGGCGGCGTGGTCTGGGCGGTCCAGCGCATCCCGTCAGGCATCGCCGCGGTCGTGGTGTCGGTCCTGCCGCTGTGGATCGTCCTGCTGGAATGGGTGCGCGGGCGGGGACGCCCCACCGGCCGGGTGGCGGTGGGCGTGGTGATGGGCCTGGTCGGCGTCGTGCTGCTGTCGCGCCCCGGCTCGTCGGCAGGCGCCGCCGGACAGGCCACCGTCGATCCGGTCGGCGTCGTCGTGGTGGCCCTGGCGTCGCTGTCGTGGGCCATCGGCACGCTGGACGCGCGCCGCAGCCAGGTTCCCGGCGCGCCTCTGCTGGGCGCCGGCCTGCAGATGGTGGCGGGTGGCGGCTATCTGCTGGCGCTGGGCCTGGCGACCGGCGAGGCGCAGCGCCTGGCGGACAGTCACGTCTCGACGACGTCGGTGCTGGCCCTCGGCTATCTGATCGTCTTCGGCTCGCTGGTGGCCTACAGCGCGTACGTGTGGCTGCTGCAGGTGATGCCGGCGGCCCGGGTCGCCACCTATGCTTACGTCAACCCGGTGGTGGCCGTGTTCCTGGGATGGGCCATCGCCGACGAACCGCTGACGCCGCGAATGCTGATCGCCGCCGCCGTCATCATCGCCGCGGTGGTGATGGTCACCGCCGCGCCGCCGAGAGGCACTCGACCACGCTGAGAAGCGGCGTGGGGCCGCCCCCGGTCTCGCTGCTGGTGAAGTAACGAAGGCCGTCGGGGGCGTACTCCACCGCTTCGCCCTGCACCTCGACGGCGACCGGCACGGCCGTGGCTGGCGCGCTGAACACCGACGTCACGTCGCCACTCTGGGTGCTGCCCAGTTCGTAAAGCCCCTGTTTGGTGCGAATCAAGACGCGATCGCCGCAGGGATGGAAACTGCCCCCGGTCACCAGGCCGGCGCTGGCTGGCACCGACAGCGACCCGACCTTCACCACGGTCACCACCTTGTCCGCCTGCAAGGGCAGCGGCATCTCGTAGACCGTCGCCGGGATCCCGGCTTCCTTCAAGACGATGAAGACGCGGCCGGTCTGCGGGTGCACCAGCAATGTTTCGGCGTTGTGGGACCCGTCCGGGTAGACGAACGGGAACTGTTCATAGGTGACGTTCATGGTCCCGCCGGCCCCGGGAAAGGTCGCCGGTTCGGCGACGCGATAGATCTTGTACTGCTCTCTCTTCACGTCGTTGTCCCCGGTGTCAGCCAGGTAGACGCAGGAGCCGGCCGGACACGTCCCGACGGCGATGTCTTCCCAGTCGATGTTCGTGGCCCCGGGAAGATCCATCTCGCCCAGCAAGGCCGCCGTCTCGCCGATGGCGAAGAATCGCGCGCTGTCGCCCGAGTCGTTGTGCGCGTACAGGACGCCCGGGTTGCGCGTGCTGGCCGCCAGCCCGGAGAGTTCCTTGATGACCTGGGGAATCGTGCCCAGCGTGCGCGGCGTCCCGTAATTCGCGCAGTGCTGGCACAGCAGCGGGCCGGTATCTCCCGCGTCCGCTTCGGGGGAACCTGCGTCCACCACCGGCGAACCGTCGTCGGCCGCGTCATCCACCTGATCGTCCCCGTCCACCGGCGGCGTCCCAGAGTCGTCGCCCAGATCGGGTCCGTCGGGGACGGCCGGTCCGTCGGCGCCCGGCAGATCGGCGGCGGCGTCGACAGGCTCGGTCACGATCCTGCGATCGGAACCCGCCGTCTCGGGCAGACCGCCTTCATCGATTTCGCAGGCGCTGCCCGCCAGGATCAACGGAAGAGCCATCACGAAAGCCGCGGCCGACCCTCGCATCCACCACAGCGACGCCGGCACACTCATGCGTCTGGTTGGTCTCGACAGTTGGAAGGACAAACCTTAGCGGCGTTAACGCAGCCTGACCAAGGAGCGCTCACGCGATCACTTTAAACGAGCTGTCGGCGCTTTGGTAGCGCCGTCGGGCTGGATCGGGCGCGCGAAAAAACGCTTCAGTGTCGCTGGGTCACGAACCCCGGGTGCGGGTAAAGCGGCGGCTTGCGAAAGCGTCCCGTCTGCCGCCGGATGTCAATGTCGCCGAACAGCAGCGCCGGCGTCACGATCGACGACGGGATGCCGCTGGATCCGCCGCCGCCATCGACAAAGTTGTACACGACCGGATCCCGCCCGACGGCGACGACGTCTTTGAGAGAGCGCGGCAACAAGTTCTCCAGCGTCAGCCCGCGCACCAGGACCTCTTTGCCGTCCTTGACCCGATAGACGACCAGGGGGCGCACGGGCGGCGGACCGTGGCTGCCCCCGCCCATCCCGAACGACAGCAGCGCCGTCAGATCGTCGCCGCTGGAACCGCCCGCGCCCACGTTGGGATCCTCCAGCAAGCGGACCACGTACGGGGTCACCCCGCCCCCCCTGGCGATCTGGCCCAGCTGGGCCAGCAGGGCCGGTCGCGACCGGCCGCCCCTGGCCGTCACGATCAGGTTGCCGATGTGGGCGCGCGGCGAGGAAAAGCGCGAACCGCGGGCGTGACCGTTCGAATGCAGGATCTCCTTGCGCGGCGTTCGCGACATCAGGAGCGACCGCAGCAGCCCCGACTCGACCAGCGACACGCGGCGCGCCGGCACGCCCTCGTCGTCAGCGCGATAGGCGCCGAACAGGGGCTGCTTGCCGGGGCCGCTCTCTTGCAATGGATCGTCGACCACCGACGACAGCAGCGGCGAGGCCACCTTCTGTCCCAGCTTGTTCGCCAGCTCGCTCTGCTCGCTGCGCTCCTCGCTGCCGGCGGCGGCGGTCTTGGGG
>DATLVT010000164.1:0-7120 GCA_035577105.1 Polyangia bacterium | reverse complement strand
CCTCGCCGGCGACGCCTTTGACGTCACCCTTGGTCTTGTCCCACAGCAACAGCAGATTTGTTCCGCCGCTGGTGACCAGATCCACGCTTCCCGCCAGCAGCGCGTCGGTGGCGGCGCCGCCGCTCTTGAAGGTGATCCAGGTGACCTTGACGTCGCCCAGCCCCGCCTTCTTGGCTTCCTTCTCCAGCAGCTTCTCCTGCTCGACCAGCACCATCGGCAGGTAATTGACGCCTGGCTGCTTGGTGATCTTGACCTCGGTGACCTCGGCGCGAACCGGGGATGCCACGAAATTGGCGGCGAGGACCGCCGCGATGAATCCGATGGTAGCGCGCATGAAAGGCTCCTTGTCTGGGGGAAATCGGGGAAAAGCGGGACTGTGAACGGTACTGACGCCGGCGGGAAGAATCAAGCTGGGGGTGGCGGCGAGGCGCGTCGCTAGTTTTGCATGCCCCACTTTCGAACCGTTCGCTGCTCGATCTGCCTGAAAACCACGGCGTCCATGAAGAGGCCGATCAGGATGACCATGAACAGGCCGGCGAAGACCGCGGGAATTTCCAGCTGGTTCTTGTTCTCGTAGATGAACCAGCCCAGGCCGCCCGAGCCCGACGTCACGCCGAAGACCAGCTCGGACGCGATCAGCGTTCGCCAGGCAAAGGCCCAGCTGACCTTGAGGCCGGTCAGGATGCTGGGGAAGGCGGCCGGGATCAGGATCTTGCTGACGTAACGGAACCCGGTCAGGCCATAGTTGCGCCCCACCATGCGCAGCGTGGTCGAGACGGATTTGAATCCCGAGTGCGTGTTCAGCGCCACCGCCCACACCACCGAGTGGATCAGCACGAAGATGAGGGCGCCGCTGCCCAGGCCGAACCACAGCATGGCCAGCGGCAACAGCGCCACGCCCGGCAGCGGGTTGAACATGGCGGTCAACGTCTCGAGCAGATCGTTGCCCACCTGCGAGGTGATGGCGGCGATGGTCAGCACGGCGGCCAGCGCGACGCCCAGCGCGTAGCCCTGCAAGAGAACCTTGATGGAGAACCAGGACCGCAGCAAAAGGCCGCCGCTGGTGATGCCTTCCACCAGCGCCTGCATCGTCGACGTCAGGCGGGGGAACAGGAGCTCCTTGTTCAGGCTGACGGTGTAGATCTGCCAGATCGCGCCCAGCGCGATCATGATCAGCAGCTTGCGCACCTCGCGCCGGCCCAGGATGCGCAGCACCAGCGGGATCGGCTTTTCAACGACGCCGAAGCTGGTCGAATCCAGCGTCTCGCGCACGAACTCAGGCCTGGCATTGTCGGGCGGCGGTACCTGGCCGGCGGGGCCCATCGCGGGGGGCAGGGGACCCTTTGAGGGTCGCGACTCAGATGACATGGGCCCCTTCTTCCTCGACCGGTTCGCGAAACAGCATGTTGTGAATGCGATCCGAGAGGCGCTGGCCGGTGGCCGGATCGGCGTCGTCTCGACCGGTGCTGTTCAGTTCGGCCTTCACCTGGCCGGGGTGCGGTGACAGCAGCAGGATGCGGTTGCCGATCTTCACCGCCTCCGGGATCGAGTGCGTGACGAACATGACCGTGAAGCGGGTCTCCTCCCACAGTTGCAACAGCTCCTCACCCATCTTGCGGCGGGTCAGGGCGTCCAGGGCCGCGAACGGTTCGTCCATCAGAAGGATGTCCGGCTCCATGGCCATGCCGCGGGCGATGGCCACCCGGGCCTTCATGCCGCCCGACAGGGTGTGGGGATAGCTGTCGGCAAAGCGCGACAGGTTGACCTTCTCGATATAGTGCAAAGCCTGCTTTTCGGCGGCCGGGCCGCGCATCTTGCCGCTGGCGGTGAGGGCAAACATCACGTTCTGTTTGACCGTCTTCCAGGGCAGCAATTGGTCGAATTCCTGAAAGACCATCATTCGATCGGCGCCTGGCTTTTTGACCACTTTGTTCTTGAGGCTGATCGTCCCTTCGGTGGGCGAAAGATAGCCGCCCACCGCTTTGAGCAATGTCGACTTTCCACAACCCGAAGGTCCCAGCAAAACAAAGCGATCGGACTTGAACACCTGGAAGTCCACGCGGAAAGTGGCCATCACGATGTGCTCTTTGGTCTTGTACTGCAAAGTGACGCCACGGACGTCGAGCAGCGGCGCCGTTGCGGGGGAATTCGCGGTGATCATCGGCCTCGTCTCAGTGTTCTGACGAACCGGCCTATTCAAGTGGAAAAGCGGTCGTAAGGCAAATTGATTTACCGCCGAGGAAGGCAGGTGGCTGAACGGAGGCAATGCCCGAGACGCTTTGGTTCCGTCACCAGACTGGTCGATTCAATTCGCGTCCCGGCCACCCTGACACGTCGCGTGGTCGCGCGTGTTGGTCGGGCCGATCGAACCGAACGAAACGTGCCGGAAAAAAAGATCAGTACTGTCTTGAAACCAATTTGGATATAACCAGCGCCGTGGCACAGGTCACCATCAAATCAGTCGAGAAGTATTTTGGGACCTCCTACATCGTGCGCGGCGTCTCCGTAGACATCGCCGACGGTGAATTTTGCGTCCTGGTGGGACCGTCGGGCTGCGGGAAGACGACGCTGCTGCGGATGATCGCCGGCCTCGAGGAGATCTCGGGCGGGACCATCGAGATCGGCAGCCGCGTGGTGAACAACCTGCCACCCAAGGAACGGGACATCGCCATGGTGTTCCAGAGCTACGCGCTGTATCCGCACATGACGGTGTTCGACAACATGGCCTTCAGCATGAAGCTGGCCGGTGAGACGCGCGACAAGATGAAAGAACGCGTCGACGTCGCCGCCAAGATTCTGGGCCTGATGGACTATCTCGATCGCTATCCGCGCCAGCTGTCGGGCGGCCAGCGCCAGCGCGTGGCCATGGGACGGGCCATCGTGCGCAACCCGCAGGTCTTTCTCTTCGACGAGCCGCTGTCGAACCTGGACGCCAAGCTGCGGGTGTCGATGCGCACCGAGCTCAAGGCCATTCACCAGCGGCTGCGCACGACGTCCATCTACGTCACGCACGATCAGATCGAAGCAATGACCATGGCCGACAAGATCGTGGTCATGAACGCCGGCAAGGTCGAGCAGATCGGCTCGCCGCTGGACCTTTACGACAACCCGGCCAACCTCTTCGTCGCCGGGTTCATCGGCTCGCCGGCCATGAATTTCCTGCGCGGCACCGTCCGTCAAAACGGCGCGGGGCTGGTGGTGAACCTTGGTCCCGGGCTGGATCTCCCCACCCGGCACACGGCGGCGCGCGAAGGTCAGGACGTCACGGTGGGCGTTCGTCCCGAACACTTCGCCGTGCGCGGCGGCGGCGTCAAGGCCGAGGTCAAAGTCGTCGAGCCGACCGGCGCCGACACCCAGATTGCTTGTCAGATCGGCAACACCGAAATAATGGCGATCTTCCGCGAGCGCCATGACTTCAAACCAGGCGAGAGCATCGGTCTTTATCCCGAGCTCACCTACCTGTTCGACCCCGCCAGCGGAGCGCGGCTGTAGCGAAGCAAGTCCAGCATCAAACCAACATCCGTAGGAGGAGCGATCATGAGTAGAGTGAATCGTCGTGACTTCCTCAAGACCGCGGCGGGCGCCGCCGCGGGGGCAACGATCGTGGGCGGGGCAGGACTGGCCAGCGTGGGTGGACTGGGCTCCGAGGCCGAGGCCGCGCCCGCAGAGGTCTGGAAGAATCAACCGGAGAAGGGCGCCAAGCTGCGCGTGCTTCGCTGGAAGAGATTCGTCGAGGGTGAAGACGTGGCCTACATGGCCAACGTCAAGAAGTTCACCGAAAAGACCGGCATCGAGGTGCGGGTCGACAACGAAGGCTGGGAGGACGTACGTCCCAAAGCCGCCGTGGCCGCCAACATCGGCAGCGGTCCGGACATCATCCTGTCCACGCACGACGATCCGGATCTGTACCCGGAGAAGCTGGTCGACGTCACCGACCTCTGCACGTACCTCGGCAAGAAATACGGCGGCTGGTATCCGGTGTGCGAGCAGTATCTGAAGAAGGACGGCAAATGGATCGGCGTGCCGCTGGGCGCGGCGGGCACCTGCGTGGTCTACCGGGAGAGCCAGGTCAAGGCGGCCGGGTTCACCTCGATCCCCAAGGACACCGACGGGTTCCTGAAGCTGATGCAGGGGCTGAAGAAGAACAACATGCCGGGCGGGTTCGCTCTGGGACACGCCACCGGCGACGGCAACTCGTGGACGCACTGGCTGCTGTGGGCCTTCGGCGGCAAGCTGGTCGACGACAAGAACAACGTCGTCATCAAGAGCGCCGAGACGGAGAAGGCGCTGGAGTACGGCAAGCAGCTGTACGCCACGTTCGTGCCGGGCACCTTGTCGTGGCTGGACCCCAGCAACAACAAGGCGTTTCTGGACGGTCAATGCAGCCTGACCGGCAACGGCATCTCGGTCTATTACGCCGCCAAGAACTCGAAAGACGCCAAGGTGTCGGCCATGGCCGGCGACATCCAGCACGCCAACATGCCGATCGGGCCGACCGGCGTCCCGGCCGAGCTGAGCTTGTTTTTCAACCAGATGATCTTCAAGCACAGCAAGTATCCCAAGGCCGCCAAGGAGTTCCTCCGCTTCATGATGGAAGAGGAGCAGTTCGGGGCCTGGCTGCAGGGCGGGATCGGCTATGTGACGCAGCCGCTGCGCGCCTACGAGAAGAACGCGGTTTGGAACGAGCCGCACTCGGGGCCGTACCGCGACGTCATGAAGGTGATGCGGTCGATCGGTTACGCGGGCAAGCCGGGTTATGCCTCGGCCGGCGCCGCCGCCGACTTCATCGTCGTCGACATGGTGGCCGAAGCGGTCACCGGGAAAGAGACGCCCAAGGCCGCCATGGAACGCGCCGAAAAGCGCGCTCTTCGTTACTACAAGGTGTGAAGGACGCGCCGGCGGGGGAGGGGGACCGCCACCTCCCGCCGCCGGTCGCCCAGCTGGGGGCCCGCCGGGGCCCCGTTCCGATCAGCCGATCCGATCTTCGCCTCGCCCACTCGAAAACCTCTGAAGAAGTACCGGGGGAAATGTGCCTGCTGCCAGCAACATCAGCGCGAAGAGCGCCCCGATCGTCCCCGTCTCCTCGTCGGGCGCCCCCCTCGGAAAGATCAGGCGCCTGCGCCGGTTCATGAACAACCGCAACGTCCTGGGCCTGCTGTTCATGCTGCCGGCGGGGTTGTTGCTGATTTTCTTTCTGACTTATCCGCTGGGCCTGGGCATCTGGCTGGGGCTGACTGACACCAAGATCGGGCGGGCCGGCGAATTCATCGGCCTGGAGAACTTCAAGTCACTGTGGAACGACGATGTGTTGTGGCTGTCGGTCACCAACACGCTGCTTTACACCACGGTGGCCTGCGTCCTGAAATTCGCGCTGGGACTGTGGTTGGCGTTGCTGCTGAACCGCAACATCGTCTTCAAGTCGGCCATCCGGGCCGTCATGCTGCTGCCCTTCATCGCGCCCACGGTGCTGACGGCGCTGGTCTTCTGGTGGCTGTACGACCCGCAGTTTTCCATCATCTCGTGGACGCTGCAGAAGATGGGCATCATCGACTCGTACATCGACTTCCTGGGCAATCCCAACACCGCCCGGGCCTCGCTGATCGCCGCCAACGTCTGGCGCGGGATCCCCTTCGTGGCCATCTCGCTGCTGGCTGGCCTTCAGACCATCCCGGTGACCCTCTATGAAGCGGCCACCCTGGATGGGGCCACCCGCTGGCAGCTCTTCCGCCACGTGACCTATCCGCTGCTGACGCCCATCGTGGCGGTGGTGATGACGTTCTCGGTGCTGTTCACGTTCACCGACTTCCAGCTGGTCTACGCCATCACCAGAGGCGGTCCCATCAACGCCACCCACCTGATGGCCACCTTGTCCTTCCAGCGCGCCATCGCCGGCGGGCAGCTTGCGGAAGGGGCGGCCATCTCGACCATGATGATCCCGTTCCTGGTGGCGGCCATCTTGTTTTCGTTCTTTGGCCTGCAGCGGCGCCGCTGGCAGCAGGGCGGGACGGACAAATAATGCTGGCCAAGCTGAAGGGGCTGTTCACGCCCAAGGCCGCCGCCAACGAGGGCGGGATGGGTTTCCTCGAGACCCGGGCCACCCGGCTGGCGACGGTCTATCTGCCGCTGGCCGTCTTTCTCTTCGTGCTGCTCTTCCCGTTCTACTGGATGGCGGTGACGACTTTCAAAGCGCAGGACGAGCTCTACGACTTCAAGCGCTTCAATCCATTTTTCACGCTGCATCCCACTCTCGCCAACATCAAGAAGCTGCTCTTTGACACGCAGTATCCGGCCTGGTTGTGGAACACCATGCTGGTGTCGATCATTTCGACGTTCGTCTCTCTGGCCTGCTCGGTGATGGCCGCCTACGCCATCGAGCGCCTGCGGTTCCGGGGCAGCCGCTATACCGGGATGTCGATCTTTCTCGCCTACCTGATCCCGCCCAGCATCCTGTTCATTCCGCTGGCCACCATCGTCTTCAAGCTGGGCGTGTTCGACACGCGGCTGGCCTTGATCCTGACCTACCCGACGTTCCTGATCCCGTTTTGCAGCTGGCTGCTGATGGGCTACTTCCGGACCATCCCCTACGAGCTGGAGGAATGCGCCCTCATCGACGGGGCGACGCGCTTTCAGATCCTGGTGAAGATCGTGCTGCCGCTGGCGGTGCCCGGGCTGATCTCGGCCGGCATCTTCGCGTTCACGCTGTCCTGGAACGAGTTCATCTACGCCCTGACCTTCATCTCGTCGTCGGAGGTGAAGACCGTCCCGGTGGGCGTGGTGACCGAGCTGGTGGAGGGCGACGTCTACCACTGGGGATCGCTGATGGCCGGGGCGCTGTTCGGATCGCTGCCGGTGGCGATCTTGTATTCGTTCTTCGTCGAGCATTACGTGGCGGGGATGACCGGGGCGGTGAAGGAGTAGACGAAACCGCCGCCGGTGCCGTTTCCGTCGATTATTATCGCGGCGTGAACCTGCGATCTGGTGTGGCGGCTGCGGCAGCGCTGGTCGCTGGTTTGGTGGGGGGGCCTGCCTTGGCTGTCGATGCTTTCGAGATCCAGGTCTATGAAGGCGACGCCGATGACGCTGGGCAGGCCGGGCTGGAGCTGCACAGCAATTACACGGT
>DATLVT010000163.1:0-2501 GCA_035577105.1 Polyangia bacterium | reverse complement strand
AGAACTGCGTGAAGACGCCGGCTGGCGTGATGCGGCCCAGGGCACCCGGTTCGTTGCAGATGAACCAAAGGTTGCCGTCGGTGCCGGCCGTGATCGAGGTAATCCCGAACAGCGGCACAGGGAAGGTGGTGATCGCGCCGGTCGTGGAGACCCGCTCGATCTTCCCGTTGTCGGTGAACCAGAGGTTCCCGTCGGGGCCGACGGTCGGGAGACGGGGAACGCTGCCGGCGGGCAGGTTGAACTCGGCGAAGATGCCGGTGGTGGTCAGCCTCCCGATCTTCGCTGCTGCATTCTCGGCGAACCAGAGGTTGCCGTCGGGGCCGGTGACAATCCCGTTGGCGTTGGTGCCCGCCGTGGGAATGGCGAATTCGGTGATGACGCCGGTCGGGGTGATGCGCCCGATCTTGTTGGCGCCGGATTCGGTGAACCACAGGGCGCCGTCGGGGCCATTGGTGATCGTGGTCGGGCCGGCGGCGGCCGGCAGAGGGAACTCGGTGATGACGCCGTGGAAGGCGGGGAAATCAACCGTCGCCATTCCGCTGCCAGTCGTGGCGGCGGGGCGCATGGTGAACGAGACGTTGACCGGCGACGCGGTGGTGACGTTCACCGAGACGGGATCGCTCACGTACGAGGCGGGCGTCGAGCTGGTGACGCTGGCGCAGATGACATTGAAGGCGGTCGCCGAGATCGTGTCGCTGCCGACGGGCAGCCCCTTCAGCGGAAGCACCGTGGTTCCCAGCGGTCTGATGTCGAACGACTGGGAGACCGTGGTCGTGCCGACGGTCTTCAGGACCAGGCAGCGCGCGTCGGCCGGCGCCAGGCGAACCTCGGCGGAGGCGGTCCCGACGCCGTCGGTGGCGCCCGGCGCGGCGCAGGCCGCCGTCATCAGCACGGGAAGGGCGAGGAGAGCAGGAAAAGGGAAGCGAGACTTTTTCATGGCGCGATTCCATGCAGCCTGGCGGTCCCGCTGTCAACGAAGCGCTCGGTCAAAATTTACAATTGTCGCCCACGGCGCCTGAGCCTGCTCGACCACCGCCGCGTCGAATATCCTGCCTCGGCGATGATGACCTGCTAGAAGCAGACCCGTTGCCACCCACGGACGGCCTCGCCCACCTCGTCGAAGAGGGGATCATCGACGCGGTGCACGCGCGGTTGATGAGCGGCAAGGAGGCGACCGTCTATGTCGTCGAGCGCAACGGGTACCTGAGCGCGGCCAAGGTCTACAAGGCGCGTGACGAACGCACTTTCAAGAAGACGGCCAGCTATGTGGAGGGGCGCAACCAGACCCGCAACTCCCGCGATCGCCGCGCGATGCAGAAGAAGAGCAGCTATGGACGCGGGCTGATCGAGGAGAGCTGGCAAGACATGGAGTTCCACGCGCTGCGGGCGGCGTTCGACGCCGGGGTGCGGGTGCCGGAGCCTTACCTGCTGTACGAGAACGTCCTTTTCATGGAGCTGGTGCTGGACGACGCCGGCGCGCCGGCGTCCCGGCTGGCCGATTTCACGTACACCGCCGAGGAGGCGACCCGCCTGCATCAGGAGGTGTTCGTTCAAGTGAAGACGCTGCTGGGGACCGGACGCATTCACGGCGATCTGTCCGCGTACAACGTCCTCATGGCCGCCAAGGGACCGACCATCATCGACATGCCTCAGGTGGTCGAGGTGGCGGGGAACAACAACGCTCGTCAGATCCTGCGCCGGGACCTGCGCAACCTGACCGAGCACCTGGCGCGCTTCGACGCGCGCTTGCTGCGCTTCGCCGACTGCGGCGACGGCCTGTACCACCACCTGGTGCGCGGGACGCTGGATACCGTCGTCGGTCCCGAGCTGGGGGCGCCGCAACCACGCGGTGGCGGCGGCGGCGGTGGTCGGCGCGGCCGCGACGCTCAGCGGGGACGCGCCGGCCGCGCCAAGGGCCATCGGCCGCGCGCCTGAGCGCGGCCGCTCAGTAGCGACCGAGGGTCTCGATTACGTTCACGCGGGGCCGTGACCTGCGGTCAGGGCGTGGCGGTGATTGTGAAGATCTCGGCGTCGTAGCCGATGTACGGCCACTGCTGGATGATCGCGCTGCCCAGCCTGGAGTCCCAGGTCGACTTGATCGACTTGGCGCTGTTGCGGTTGACCACGCTGAGGTCGCCGCCGCCCACCGAGGTGATGGCCCACATCTGCTGGGGAGCCCCGCGGTAATCGAACAGGCGAACCTGGGCGGCGTCGTCCTTGCGCGCGCTCTCGATCTCCAAACACTTGCCGGAGTCCTTCGCGCAGATCTTGAAGAACCCGTCACCGGCGTCGCTGATGACGAACTTCTGGCTGGCGGCGCCGCTGAAGGCGTTCTGGCGCAGGATTCCCCCCGACACCGGGTAGGGCCGAAGGTGCGAGGTGGGGATGATGGCCTTCGCCATGGTCGACGACGCCCAGCTCAGCTGCGCGGTGCCGCCTCCCCCGATCTGCCCGTACTCGAACTTGATGTCGTACCACTGACCGGCGTTCAGACGAATGAC
>DATLVT010000162.1:0-3430 GCA_035577105.1 Polyangia bacterium | reverse complement strand
GGCCGCGGGGAGCGGGTAGTGGTCAGGGCGCGTACTTCAGGACCAGGTCACCGACGAGCGCGAGGGCGGCCCCGACGTACCGCCTCCCAGCATGACCAGGCGGCGGCCGCATTTGCACATGCGCACGGATCACCCATATCTGCGTCTCATAACGGGCAACGCCCGCACGCGCCGTACTCCGCGCAGAACGGCGGATATCGCGTGTCGTGTGACCGTTGAGCTGTGACCTCTGTTGCGAAACGCCGGTGCCTGGTGCGGGCAGGTCAGGTGTGCGGCGGGTCAATCCCGGCTGGCCGGAGCTGTCACGGTGAACGTCACCGTGTCGTCGTGGCGGGCATTGCCCGGGGATTACGGTCAGGCCCATCCGGTTGCCCGCAAGCGGCCTGGTGGGATGGCCGGGGTTGGCTGGCGGCCGGGGGGGTGGACTGGCGGGCGGTTTGGTCGCAGGATGACTGCATGGGAGCTATCCCGCGGCGGGTGCCCGCGGGCAGTGCGGGCCCGGCGGTCCCGGGTGCGCCTGATGTCGGGCGGCCGGGTCGGCGGCGGCGTCCCACCGGTAAGCCGCCACCGTTGCCGCGTGGCATTCATCGCACCGGCCTGTGGTGGGTGGCCGCGGCGGTGGTGCTTGTCACGCTGGCCAAGGTTGTGTTTGGCCCGGCCCGGCGCGGCCTGGGCGTGGCGGTCACGGTGTGGGATGACGCGGTGGTGGGCTGGCTGGCCAGGCTGCACTTGCCGGGCCTGACCGGTCTGATGGAGGCGATTATGGCCTCCACTGGTTCGGCTGCCGTGGTCGGCGTTGTGCGGTGGGGGGTCCTGGTGGCGTTGCTGGTGTTGCGGCGTTTCCGCCATCTGGTCGTGTTCGTTGGGTCTTTCCTGGCGGTCCTGCTGGCGGTCCGGCTGGCGACGGTGGACCGCCCGCGGCCTTTTGGGGTGGAGCTGCGCGGCAGCTGGGCCGGCTGGGCGATGCCGTCGCGGCCGGTGGCGATTTTCGCCGCGACCCTGGTCGGGGTGCTGTACACGCTGGTCCCGGCGGGCCGCTGGCGGCAGCTCGGCAAGTGGGTCGCGGCGGGCCTGGTCACGGCGTTCGCGCTGGCCCGGGTGGGCCTGGGCGTCGACGCTCCCACCGATGCGCTGGTCGGTGCGGTGATCGGTGTCGCGGTCTCGGTCGCTGCCTACCGGCTGTTTGTGCCCAGCGAGGTCTTCCCGGTCGCCTACCGGCGTGGCCGCAGCGCTCACCTGGATGTGGGCGGGCGCCGTGGCGAGGCGATCCGCGATGCGCTGGCCGACCAGCTCGGGCTGACCGTGGTCGAGGTCAAGCCGTTCGGGCTGTCGGGCTCGGCCGGGTCCACCCCGCTGCGGATCCAGGTCCAGGACGGAGCCGGCGACACCAGGTATGTGTTCGGCAAGCTCTACGCGCGCAGCCATCTGCGCGCCGACCGCTCCTACAAGTTCGCCCGGGCGCTGCGGTACGGGCGGCTGGAGGATGAGAAGCCGTTCAGCACCGTCCGGCGGCTGGTGCAGCAGGAGGATTACGCGCTGTCGCTGATGCAGCGGGCCGGCCTGCCCAGCCCGCAGCCCTACGGTGTCGCCGAGCTCACCCCCGAGCGGGAGTACCTGATCGTGTTCGAGTTCCTCGATGGCGCGACCGAACTCGGCGAGGCCGGCGTCGACGACGCGGTCATCGACCAGGGGCTGGCCATCGTCCGCAAGCTGTGGGACGCCAACCTCGCCCACCGTGACATCAAGCCGGCCAACCTGCTGGTCCGCGGCGGCAAGCTGTACCTGATCGATGTGTTCTTCGCCCAGCTGCATCCCAGCCCGTGGCGCCAAGCGGTCGACCTGGCCAACATGCTGCTCTGCCTGGCGCTGCGGTCCAGCCCACAGCAGGTCTACCAGCGGGCGCTGCGGCGCTTTTCGGTCGGCGAGATCAACGAGGCGTTCGCCGCAGCCCGCGGGCTCGCGCTGCCCTCCCAGCTCCGCCGGATGATGCGAGACCAAGGCCGTGACCTGCACGGCGAGTTCGTGCGGCTGCTGCCCACCCCGCCCCGCCCGATCGGCGTCCAGCGCTGGAGCGCGCGGCGCGTCGGGCTCTTGCTGCTTGTCCTGGTGGCGCTGATCCCCGCCGTCCCGATGGCCTGGGCGTTCGCCAGCTCAAGCGCGAACCCGGACGCCGGGGCGGCCGTCAGCGGCGGGAAAGGGTCCTGCACCCAGCTCGAGGAGCTGTGGCTGCAAGCGCAAGCCGTCCCCTCAGCCTCCCGCATCCCCTGCTTCCAGGCGTTCCCCGCAGGCATCCAGGGCGCACTGCGCGTCCGTAACGGCGAGTCGGTCCTCCAATTCGACCGCGCCGGCGTCGACATCAAGCTCAATATTGCTGACGGGCTACACGTAACTGCCGAGGCGGGCAGCGTGACGATCCGGCTCACGGCGACGTGCGCTGCCCACACGACCACAGCGGGGCAGACCATCGCGCCGGGCGTCACACGCTTCAATCTCGAAGGACCCCCTGGCACATCCGAAGTGGCCGACGTTTTCCGCGGCGGCTGCATCACCTACCGGGCAGAAGCCGGCAGCGCGTCAGCCAGGCTCCTCGACCAGTCCCAGCGGGCTGTGTCCTTCCGGGCCCGCGATGACCTGCGCCAGGCCCTCCAGCGCCGCTCCGGCGGCCGCCTCGACCTATACCCCCCAGCACCCTGAGTCAGGGCGGCCCTGGCCGCCGCGCTACAGAACGACCTGTTCGGGTGCGGCGCGAACGGACACGCTGGCCGACCACCACCTCACGCAGATCGGCGGCTATTCGTGCCTGAGCCAAGAGCGGGAGTAATCACAGGCAGTGACGTTGAGCCTGGGCGGCGATGCGCCGGATCGCCGATTCGGCGCTTGAGGTCTGTTGGGTACAACTGTCATGCATGGCGCCCATATCCGCCATTCTGGCGCAAAGCCCATCTCAGCTCGCAAGGGTTCGACTGGGCACGGACACAGCGGTTGCGCAAGGGTTGAGCCGACGGTTTTACAGACCGCTGCCGCATGTCGCCTGGGCTGCGGATATGTGGCCTATTACTGAACTTCGCCTCGTATTCGCTGGGATGTCAGTGTGTGCTTGGGGCCGTAATTGCGTAACGTATCGGCGCGTGGGGGAGCTGACCGCTTTGCCGACGTTCGCATCGGCTCGTGTCGGCGGCGCCGGCAGAGCGAGATCCCGAAGACGTCGGCGCGAGGGCTGATGAAGACCAGGCTGGTGCCTTGAGCTCCCTCCCTCGGGGACGCCACTTCCGGGAGGATGGACGCAGGCTGCTTGCCCTAATCGTGACCGCCATTCACGCGAGGGAGAGGATGGGCGGAGATGATGGGTTGGAAGGAGGCGTGATGGCCACCATCGTGCTAGTCCATGGGATCGCCCAGGAACAGAAGTCTGCAGACACCCTGGAGGAGG
>DATLVT010000161.1:0-3468 GCA_035577105.1 Polyangia bacterium | reverse complement strand
TTCATGGGTGGCCTTGGCTGTTGTTTCGGCGGTTGTTCCGGCGGGCGACCGTCAACCGGTGTTCTGGTCGACGACGACGCTGTCGTCGCGAACCACGTCGGGCACCAGCAGGCAGCGCTCTTCTTCGTTCATGTCCGCCATCAGCCAGGAGGCCAGGTACACCAGCTTGGCGGCCAGGGTCGGCAAGGTCGGGTGAGCGGACGCCTCGCCGTGAATGGTGGCCAGCATGTGCCGCTGCTGGCGGTGCTCCTCGCGCAGCCGCTGGGCCCGCTCCGGTCCCAGGGGCGGATCGGCCTCCAGCAGCGGCAACAGCGTGCGCTCCTCGAAGGTCAGGTGGACCTCCATCGTCGACCGCAGATCGCCGATCACCGAGGCGACGGCGTCGGGGGCCAGCGGCTTTTCGTCCAGGGCCGCGTCGGCGACGGACTGCGCGCGCGACAGCAGGAGGCGGATCTTTTCGTGCTGCGAGAGGATGGCGCGCAGGGCCGTCCCGGCGTCCAGTCGGTGTTCGGGCGCCACCCACCCGATGATCAGAACCGAGTCGGCCTTTGTCGGTGCCGCGTGCTTCCTCATGGGTTGAATAGCAGCAATGTGCGTTCCAAAGCGAGATCCGCCGGAAACGCGGTCAGGCGCCACGCACTGGTGGCGCCACCGCGAAAACCTTTCGTTTCGAGCGTGCGGGCCCGCACGTTCTGCGCGAAACGCGAAACGCGAAGCGCGAAACGCGAAGCGCGAAGCGGCGAACTGGTGACCAGGCCTAGGGGGTGGGGGCGGCGGCGGACGGGAGAGTGACCATGAACGGCGCCGCCAGCGTTCGCAGGGCCTGGGGATCCCCGCGCAACAGGGCCGGGAATTGTTCGGGCGGCAGCAGGAACCGTCGCGGGTTCGCGTCGGGCCGGGCATCAGGCACGGCGGGCGCGCCCGGCGGCGGGACCAGCGTCAGCGCCTGGCTGGTCGTGGGACCGAACAGCGTGCTTTTCATCTTGGCGATCTGATCGGGGTCCAGTCCTTCGCCGCAGGTGCTGACCCCGGGGATCACGCCGGGCGACATCAGATTGTCCTGGACCGGACGGTGAACCAGCCCCGCGCTGTGCCCGAATTCGTGCGCGGCGATCAGGTCGCGCAGCACCGGATCGCGGGCCGCCCCCAGTGACAGCGCGCTGGCGTCCAGGAACACCATGGGCGTGAACGACGGCGGGAGATTGATCCCCTGCCACACCCTTCCTTCGGGGGTGTCCATGACGACAAACTCCGCCAGCAGGGCCGGCGAGAGGGACAGCCCGGCCAGCATCTCGCCGGGGCCCAGCACCGATGTTCCTCCGGCGCGCGCCACGTGCGGCACCATCACCAGGTTGGTGACGGCGGTGCCCTCCGTGCTGTGCGCGGTGGCGAAATCGACCAGCGGTTTGAAGATGTAATTGACGGCGAACGCCAGCACCTTTTGATAAAGGACCGGGTCTTTCATCAGCGCTTGATCGTCGCTGACGTCGACGCCGGGAAATTCCTTGGCCAGCGCGGCGTTCAGGGCGGTGTTGTCGTAGTCCAGGGCGTAACTTTGCGGGATGGACTGCGGTTGCCGGGTGGCGAAGAACTGCAGCCCGTGCCGCCGGTAGTAACGTTGCAGCCCCTGGGTGGCGCTCGACAGATTGACAGTGCCGTTGACGTACAGCTGGATCTCGCGCTGTCCCTGCAATTGATTGTCGACGGCATCGCAGGCGGCCACGCCGTACGGTGAATCGGCAAAGTAGCTGTCCAGGGTGGGTGGATCGTCGCTGCCGCAGCCGAGCGTGGGGGTGGCGGCGATGACGAGGGCGAGGGCCAGACCGAGGCGTCGAAGCATGGACTGCCAAGTATCACAGTTGAAGATGGGCCGCTGCGCGCGCCGTCACACCCTGTCGCCGGGCCGTCGCCCTTGGCGCATCCGGATCGTCGGTCGTCGTTTGATCAAGCCGCGACCTCGCTCCTTCAACCCTTGACGCAGACGACCTGGCGCAGCGTGTGAACGACCTCGACCAGATCGCGCTGGGCGTGCATCACGGCGTCGATCGGCTTGTAGGCCATGGGCGTCTCGTCGATCACCTCGGCGTCCTTGCGACACTCGATCCCGGCCGTGGCCGCCGCGTGATCGGCGACGGTGAAGCGCCGCCGCGCCTCGCCGCGGGACATCGCGCGCCCGGCGCCGTGGCTGCAGCTCTCGAAGCTGTCGGGGTTGCCGAGGCCCCGGACGATGAATGAACGGGCGCCCATGCTGCCGGGGATGATCCCCAGCTGGCCCCGGCCGGCGCGCACCGCCCCCTTGCGGGTGATCAGCACGTCTTGGCCAAAGTGCCGTTCGCGGGCCACGTAGTTGTGGTGGCAGTTGACCGCCTCCAGGCGGGCCTGGAACGGCGGCAGTTGAGCTCCGCGGCGGAGTGCGGCCAGGACCTGCTCCATCATCAGCTCGCGATTCAGCCGGGCGTATTCCTGGGCCCAGTGGACGGCATCGACATAGTCGTCGAAGTGCATGCTCCCCTCGCGCAGGTAGGCGAGATCCTGATCGGGCAGTTCGATCCCCTGGCGCCGCAGGTCGCCTTTGGCCAGCTCGATGAAGTACATGCCGATCCGGTTGCCCACGCCGCGCGATCCGCTGTGCAACATCAGCCAGACCTGGTCGGCCTCGTCCAGGCAGACCTCGATGAAATGGTTGCCCGTCCCCAGCGTGCCCAGGTGCTGCACGTGTGACCCGCGATCGAGGCGCGGGTGCTTGGAAATGATGGCGTCGTACCCGGGGCGCAACGTCGCCCAGGCGTCCCCGCTCGGCCGTGGAATGTCGTGCCAGGCGCCGCGATCGTTGGCGCGGCCGTTGTCGGTCCGGCCGTGGGGGACGGCGGCCTCAATGGCGGTTCGCACGCCGCGCAGGTTGTCCGGCAGCTCGCCGGCGCGCAGGCTGGTGCTGACGGCCATCATCCCGCAGCCGATGTCCACGCCCACCGCCGCCGGGATGATGGCCCGCCGGGTGGCGATGACGCTGCCGACGGTGGCGCCCTTGCCCAGGTGAACGTCGGGCATCACCGCGACGTGGCTGTGCAAGATGGGCAGGCGCGCGATCCGCTCCAGCTGGGCGCGCGCCTCGTCCTCGAACGGCACGCCCACGGTCCAGGCCTTGATCGGCGCGCCGCCCTGGACGGAAATAACCTGGTGGGTGGCGCCGGCGGCGGGCGGGGGCGACATTTTTCGGGGCGTCTTCATCGCTGCCGCCGTGAGACATAGCAGCAGGCCGGCCCCGGCGCCCTCCCGCGCGCCGCCGCTCATGATCGATCAACTACTCTGGCAGCAACGGAGGCAGCGTCGGGTTGGCCAGGATCTCCCAGGTGAAGTTGTCGCCGTGCTGCTGCGTGTAGAACACGCGCCAGCCGCCCTTGAACGGCTTGGGAATCAAGCCGCCCATGATTCCGTCCGCCGAGGGATCGCCGTTCGAGACGTGAAATC
>DATLVT010000160.1:0-11742 GCA_035577105.1 Polyangia bacterium | reverse complement strand
GCCGCGGCCGGATCGCGAAGCGCCGTGAGGAGATCTTCGGCGGTGGAAAACCGATCCCGGGGGGCGCGGGCGATGGCGCGCAAGATGACCGACTCCAGCGCCGGATCAATGGTCGGCAAGAAATAACCGGGAGGCCTGGGATCCTCGGTGGTCTTGGCCCGCATCAACGCCTGCGGATTCGGATTGGAATAGGGCAGGTTGCCGGTCAGCATCTCGTACAGCAACGTCCCGGCGGCATAGACGTCGGTCCGCACGTCGCCGCGTCGGCCGCCCACCTGCTCCGGCGCCATGTAGTCGGGCGTCCCCAGCGTGCTGGACAGCCCGGCCCAGGTCAGCCGGCGCGCCGAATCGTCAAGAGCGATGCCAAAGTCGAGGATCTTCAGGCCGTGCTCGCCGACCAGCAGGATGTTCTCTGGCTTGATGTCCCGGTGCACCACCCCCTGACTGTGCAGATACACCAGCGCCTCCGTCACCTGCCTGGCGATCTCCAGCGCGCGCTCGGGCGGCAGGGTGCGCTCACTTTGAATCACCGCCCGCAGGGAGCGGCCCTCGACGAACTCCATGGCCATGTACATGCGACTCTTGTCGCGCGGCTTGAGCACCTTGATGATGTGGGGATGCTCCAGACGCTGCCCGATTTTCTCTTCGCGCTGAAACCGTTCGAAGAAGACGACGTCGCTCTCCAGATGAGGATGGGGAATCTTCAAGGCGACGGTTTGCCCCGATTCGGAGTCGACCGCCTTGAAGATTGACGCCATCCCGCTGCGGGCAAGCAACTCCGACAACCGGTACTGATCAATCGTGTCGCCGACGGCAACTTCTCTCATCAGGGCACGGCCACGGACGTCGGCATGGCGGCACAATAGTATGCGGCGTCGTCAGCAACAACGATGACGGCCCGAAGAGAGACCCGATGATGGGCGAGCGGCCCCCTCATCTCGGTCGGCCGAGCAATCGGCGCAACCTGGACGCCATGCCGATTCCGGTCGGGGCGTTCGGGGTCGGTCCCAGCATCCGGATGACGGCCGCCGTGATGTTGTCGCTGGTGTTGCGGGCGATGGCCGCCACCAGCAAGGCCTGGCAGGCGGCGACCGGTTCATGGCTGGCCGCGATTTCAGCGATGTCTCGATCGGGCAGCACGTTGTAGACGCCGTCCGTGCAGATCACCAGCACGTCGTCCTGTTCCAGAGGTCGAGAGATGCGGTCGATGGCCGCGATCAGGTCGCGCCCCACGCTGCGCGTGAGCACCGATTTCCCGGCGGTGTGATCCTTGGTGAGCTGAAGGGCCCGCCCCCGGCGGACCAGGTAAAGCCGGCTGTCACCGACGTGCGCGACCACCAGCTTGCCTTCGATCACCGCCGCCGCCGTGACCGTGGTGGCCATCCCGCGCAGCTCGGGAACCACCATCGCCAGGTCGTGAATCTCGATGTTGGCCTGCTGAACGGCGCGCGCCAGGCGGGTTTCTGTCTTCAGGGTGGGGGGCTGCTCGTCGTAGGCGCGCATGGTGACCGAGACGGCCATCTGGCTGGCGGTGTCGCCGGCCGCATAGCTGGAGACACCGTCGGCCACCACCACCAGCGCCCGGGTGGCGTGGTCCGACGCGTGGGCGCAGCTGTCTTCGTTGCGGTCGCGCGCCGGCCCGGCATCGGTCAGCGACGCGACCTGCAGGGCGAACGCCGCGGCCCGCGCTCCCGGATCATCGGTCGGGTCGGGATCGCGGACCACGGTGTCCATCGTCGAGCGCGGCTACGTTCCGGAGACAAACGACGTCGCGGGCTTTTCCACCAGCACCGGTCGATTCTTCGCCTTGCTAACGCGCATGAAGTAAGCCGCGCCATAAAGGCCCCAGGCGCCGCAGATGCCGAGGGCGATGTATGGCTCTTTCCAGCTCATGCCGGAGACGGTGAAGGGACCGATCAGGTAAAAGAGCATGCAAAGTAGATTCGCCACCAAACCGAACAGCGGCACGAACATGTGCTTGAAGCCGTTGAAGGAGTGGTGCTCGCGAAAGGCGACGATGGCGATCAGACAGGTCAGCATGTACAGCAGGAAGGTGCCAAAGTTGCTGACCAGCGTGACGATGACCAGCGTGTTGGGTAGCTTGGCGATGGTCTCCGGCGTGAAGAGCCCAAAGCTGTACCAGATGTTGTGGTACTTCGGATCCAGCGGCGCCGGCGTGGTGCCGCCCAGGTAGATGGTCACCGTGATGATACCGATGACCGCCGAGATGACGGCCAGGGTCCAGATCGACCGGTGGGGCGTCAGGGTCTTGCCGTGCAGCATGCCGAAGTGCTCGGGCACCTCTTCGTCCTTGCCCATCGCGTACGTCACGCGGGCGCCGGTGTTCAGGCAAGCCAGCGTCGTTCCGATGAGGGCCAGGACCACGGTGAAGGCCTCGACCAGCATGAAGGCTCGTCCGGCCGCATAGCTGCCGAACAGCCACGTTCCCACCATGACCATCATGTCGCCGATCGGCGCGCCCGAGGCGGCGGCGCTGGTCATCGTGTACCCGGAATTCAAGAAGTAGTTTGCGGCGAAGTACTCGAACAGGTAGCAAACCGCTCCCTGAATGGCCAGCGACAGCAAGACGGCCTTGGGGATGTCCCGCTTGGCGTTCTTCGCCTCTTCACCCATCGACGTGACCGATTCGAATCCGACCAGGATCAGGATGGCGATGCAGGCCTGGATGAAGATGTACGAGAAACCGTGGGGCGCGGGCACCGAGCCGGCGGTCGGGTGAAACTTGAAGTGCGGGGTCAGGTCTTTGGGGTGGTCGGCGTCGACCGGTTCCATCGTGGTGCCCTGGTCGGCGGCATAGGTCAGCAGGAAGGGCACCGGCTTGCCGTCCTTCATCTCGGGCACCGGGTTGCCGCTGGCGTCCATCTTGTTCTGCGTGACGGGGGCGCCGCTGGCGTCCAGCTTTGGCTTGCCGTTTTCCATCACCGGCTCCTGGGCCACCACGAAATCGACCGGGGTACCGTTGATCAGCTGCAACCCCCTGGCCCCTTCCGGATGGTTCACGCGATAGGCGATGGCGATGATGGCGAACACGACCAAGGCCGAGATCTGAACGACGTTGATGGCGACATTGACCGCGGTCGTGCCGGTGACACCGCGGAAGGCGATGTAAGCGACGCCCAGAGCGAAGGCGAAACAGAACAGGTACATGAACAGCGGGCTGTTGAAGCCACCGCTGAAGGTGTCGGGAAAGAATTGATTCAGGAGATATCCCCCGATGAGGGCGGTCACGCCCACCATGCAGCCGGGATAGACCCAGTAATAAAGGTGACTCGCCCACCCGGTGATGAACTTCGCCAGCCGTGCGAACCGATAGGCCTTGGTCTTGCTGAGGAAGGCCTGCTCGGCGAAGAAGTAAGAGGATCCGGCGCCCGGATATAGCTTGGAAAGCTCCGCATAGCTGATCGCCGTCGCGAAGCACAGCAACAGCGCCGCCAGAATTCCGAACCACATGGCCGAACCGGCCATGGGCGCCCCATAAAGGGACTGGATCTGGTACGTGAGCCAGAGAAAGGCACCCGGGGCGATGAGCGCCATCGCATTGATGGTCAATCCCGTCAGGCCGAGAGTGGCTCGGCTCGGTGCTGGTTGCGTTCCGGTCGTTGATTGATCGACAGCCATGGTTCCCGCTCCTTCGTGAATGAGATTTGAGAGCCAGGCCACTCTAGCGATCAGTCGTTAAGCGCTGGTTTCGAGGTCATTAAATCGGCGTAAATTTCGGAATTAATTGAGTATTTCAAAATGCAGGGGCGCACCGTGGCCAATCCTGCAAAACGCAAGAAATCCAGAGTGGCTATCACGCGACTTCAACTATTTACGTTGGCACTGACTGTGCTGTCGTTGCCCGGGTCAATGCCTACCCTCGCGCGCCGGAGCAGCGATCCCATCGGCGATCCGCGAAGTCGTTACCCTCGCAAGGGGGGAGTCGTCCTGCCGAACGCGTTGATCCCGCTCTGTCGGATCTTCGGCCGGGCGACGCTGGAGGGCACGGCGCAGGACGCGGTTCTTTCGCAGGACCGGCGGTTGGCTGCTGACGCCGTCATCCAGATGGTGGGTGAGGCGATCGAGCATCGCTCGTCCCAGTTGCTTGCCCTGCCGTTGCCGCCACCGGCGGTGGCGCTGGCCGCGGTGTTGGTCGAGCAGCGCACCCGCGACGTTCTGAAGGCCGCGGACGTCCCGGCCGGCCTGCGCGGGCCGTGGTCAGCGGCGCGATACCGCGAGATACCGGGGTTCGACGTCCGTTCCCTGGTCGATCTGCTGGCCGCTCTCGAGGAAAGCAGCCATTCCCATGTCGAACGTTCGCCGCGCAAAGTTCTCCATCATCGCTCTTACGTCGGTGTCAACAACGTGGACCAGGCTGTTGAATCGGCGGCGGTGCGCTTCGTTCGGACCTGGGGCTTTACGACCGTGGAAATGGTTTCGTCACGCTTTCGTCTGACCATCAAGGCGTCGGACTCGCGGCTGATGATGACCCGTCGGGCGCTGCGCGGCTTGCGCGACCTGCGCTGGCTGGACGGCGAACACGAATGGTTCACCCTAACCGACCGTCCATCGCGGATGAAGACGGCGATGGCCCGGATCATCGCGTTCGTCGGAGACAGTGACACTGTTGATCGGGTCGAGCTGCAGATGGCTCTGGGAAAGCGCCATGCCTTTCGCGATGCGCCACGCGCCGTCGTGCAGAATTATCTCGCCGAGTTGATCGGCGGCGCGTCGCGATTCACGCTGGACAGCGGCCGCCACGACGCCGGCGTGCTGACGCCGGAAGAGCAGGTCCTGGTGGTGGCCCTGCGAGAACAGGGAGGAACCGCCGACGTCCAGACCCTGCGACGCAACAGCGCGCACTGGTCGATGGGCGCCGCCGCGATAACGCGCACCCTGACATTGTCACCGCTGTTCATCAACGCTGGCCACGGCGTCTACCGCCTGATAGGCGCCCCCCTCGGCACCGGACCGCTGGTATCGTCCCGCCGATGGGAAGCGACAATCTGAAGCTCGGCCTCTTGCAGTTGCTGTTCGTGGTGGCAGCCGCCCTGGAGGTCGGTGGCGACGCCATCATCCGCACCGGTCTGCGTGGCGGCCGGCCGTTGGTCCTTGTCGGCGGTTTCCTGATCCTGGGCAGCTACGGCGTCGTCGTGAACCTGTTGCCCCTCGATTTCTCGCGGCTGCTGGGCGTCTATGTCGGGGTGTTTGCGGTCGTCAGCGTCGCGGCTGGCAGATTGGTTTTCGGCGATCGCCTTCCCGTCACCACCTGGATCGGCGTGGGCGTCATCCTGGTGGGAAGCTTGATCATTCACCTGGGGGCGCGGCGTTAGGTCCCGCGGCCCCCTGCGATGGGCTGCGAAGATTGAGCCGACCAACCGAATCTAGCCGCACGCCAAGATCGATGCGTTCAGGCGATAGCAGCGCAGGGCGCCGCAGCACTCCGACATCGCGCAGGAATCGCCGGCGCCGCTGCAGGCGGGTTTCGGGTCCGAGGGCACGGTGTTGCCCGCCTGATAATGGAGTAGCGTGTTCTCTGCGCCGCCCGCCCACACGTTCAGCGGGCCCGTGCCCCAGACGGAGTAGAGCGCCTTGGTTGTCCCCGACGGCACGCGCGTCAGCTGGTGCCCGTTCCAGTGCAGGATCACGCCGTCCAGCCCCACGATCCAGACATCGTCACGCGCCGCCGCCCAGACAGCGGTGAACGTGTTCGTCGCCATCACGGGCGTGGTCACGCGCGTCCATTTGTTGCCGTCATAGTGAAAAACCGACCGATCGCCGACCGCCCAGACGTCGTCGGTGGCGGTGCCCGACACGCCGAAGAGGCCGACGCCGCCATCGATCGGGAACTCCTCGGAGGTCCAGGTCAGGCCGTTCCAGTGCCAGACGCCTTTGCCTCCCGCACCCCAGACGTCGTTGATGGCGGTCCCCCACAGCGACTTGACGGTGACGGTCGAACCGGCGGCGGAGAGATTGAATCGTGCTTCGCTGTGGAACATGCTGCCGTCCCAGAACGCCACCTCCGGCACGTCGGTGATGCTGAAATAGGAGATCCACATCGCCCTGGACGAGGTGCCCCAGACTGCCAGCACGTCGCTGGAGGTGAGAGGATCCAGCGGGATCAGCGACGTCCCTTGCAGGACCGACACCTGGCCCTTGTCGCCCGCGAACCAGATATCGCCGGAGCGAACCGCACAGATGGATGTCCACCCAGACAGCGACGGATCTTTGAACTCAAGCGCGATCGATGTTCCATCGAACGAGAAGATCTGGCCGTAGGCATCGGCGAACCAGACGTTGTTCGCCGCGGTCCCTCCGATGGCGGTGACGTCCGACAGTCCAAAAGCGCCGCGTTCAGGCTGCCAGGCGCCGGGGAGGCCAGCGGCGCCGCCATCGGGCCGGGCGCTGCCACCGCCGCCACTGCCGCCATCGCCACCGCCGCCGCTGTCGTCGCCGGGGCCGGTGGAATCATCGCCGGCGTCGACGGGCGGGGCGGTGGCGTTGCCGGTGGTGCTGCCGCACGCGCCCAGCGTCGCCGCCAATGCCAGCGCGGCAAAGTGAAACGTCTCGATCCGCCTCGGTGAATACCCCGCACACACAAGAGACATGCCGGCCACTTTAGAAGGGCCGCCAATTTACAAATGTAAAATGTCGATGTGACCCCCGTCGCACTCGGGCCTCGGTGGGATGCGGGACCGTGAGAAGGTGGTCAGCGACGGGCGTGCGGCAGCAAGGCGCGGGCGGCGCGGGCGCAGTCTGCATCGCACTCGGGAAAAAGCAGGACGAAGCCAGCCTGGCTGAGGCAGTGTTGTCGCAAAGGCTCCCGGGCCACCTCGGGCAATTGGCAGGTCGCCAGCATGTCGGTATGCGCGCGCTCGAAGATGGCCGCACGCTGGCTGGTTTCAATATGCCCCACTGATGCCCGATCACGTTCACCGGCCATCAGGATCAGGCCGACAACCACGAAGATCGAAATACCGACCAGGAGGGCGACCACCCGGGCGGTCCGTCGCTCGGAGCCCCGCTCGCCCGCTGGCCGTGTGGCGCTCATCCGGCGCGACGCGATGGGAATGATGTCGGGTGAATGCAACGTGACCAGCTCCAGCCGTTGATGCTGCAGAAGGCACGCCAAGCTGATGGCCCCCGGGACGGCCCAAACCCGCACCCTGGGGCGAACGCGCATTTCAAACTGCAGTGTGGGCCCGGCTCACGCTTGCGAATCGCAGGGCGGTTCCGGTGGACGCCAGTTGACCCGGGGTCAGACCTCGGGAGCGGCCGGAATGGTGAACCAGAAGGCCGCTCCCTGGCCGGGTTCGCTGGCGACGCCGATCTCGCCGCCGTGGGCCTGCACCAGTCCCTTGGCGATGAAGAGGCCCAGGCCCGACCCACCGGTCGGGCTGCCGGGGACACGGAAGAACTTCTCGAACAGGGCCACCTGGTGTTCCTTGGGAATGCCAGGGCCCTGGTCCTGAATCTCGAACCGCACCTTGGTGGCGTCGGCCAGTCGATGCTCGCGCACGCTGTCGGGCGGTCGCTCGGCGCGCGCCCGCACTGTGATGTTGCTGCCGGCCGGGGCAAACCGGATGGCGTTGCTGAGCAGGTTCGTGAACACCAGTTGCAAGCGGTCGGGATCGACGAAGACGTCGGGCAGTCCGGGAAAGACCTCCGTCGCCAGCGTGACCCCGGCCTGCTCGGCGGCAGCCCTGTGTACCTCCAGGGCCGAGCTGATCAGCGATTCGGGATCGACGCGGCGCTTGTGCAGGTCGATCTGTCCTGATTCGATGCGCGACAGATTCAAGAGTTCGTCGACGATGACCTGCAGCCGTTCGCAGTCGTCGCGCGCGGCGAACAGCAGATCGGCCTGCTTGGGCGTCAGCGGCCCCACCACGCCTTCCGTGCACAGGTGCAGCGCCATGCGCAGCGACGTCAGCGGCGTCCGGAATTCGTGGGCGACGGTGGCCACCAGGTTGTTCTTCAGCTCGTCAAACCGAAACAGGCGGGTCGAATCCTGCAGCACGATGGCGGCGCCCGTCACCGTGCCCGATTCGCTGTAGATGGGCGCCGCGCGGGGCAGAAGGATTCGTTCGCCCTCCGGGCTGGTCGCGACGCGAATCGCCTCTTCGAACCCTTTGGGCACGTAGACGCCTTTGCCGCCCAGGACGTGCGAGCGCAGTCTCTCCACGGCGACCCGCACGCCGGGATCGGCGGCGGCATAGATCTCCGCGGGCGCGCGCTCTGGATCGATCCCCAGGAGCTTGGTGGCCGCGGCGTTCGCGCCGTGCAAGCTGCCGTTGGCGTCCAGGAGCAGGACCGGATCGGGGAGGCTGTCGATGGCCGCCTGCGCCGCCTGCTGCGCCTGCAAGAGCTCGCCCAGCGAGCTTTGCCGGTAACGCTCCAGCCGCGCCGCCATCCGGTTGAATTCCGCGGCCACCGCGGAGATCTCGTCCTGGCCGCGCACGTCGGCCCGCGCCTTGAAATCGTTGTCGCCGAATCGCCGGACCGCGGCGGCGACGATACCCAGGGGGCGCAGCATGCGGGTGGTCAGCCAGGTTGACGCCACCAGTCCAGCGCCGAGGGCGATGATCACCGCCAGCACGACCAGGCGCTCGAACTCGGCGGCGCGCCGTTCTGCCCGGCCGACCTTGTGGACCATGGCGTCCTGATTGATGGCCAGGATTCTGTCGGCCAGGTCGTTGACGCGCCGAAAAGCCGGCTGCAGCTTGCTGAAGTAGGTGGCGTCTTTTTCGTCGCGGCTGGTCACCGACTGGAAACTGGCCACCAGCCGCCGATAGTCATTCCAGGCCACCCGCAGCCCGCGGGTCACGTCGGCCTCGCCCCGCTCGGTGATGTTTCCTTCCTGGGCGGAAAGCTCGTTGTCGAACTTCTGTAGATTGAGGGTGATGTCCGCGGTCGCCTCGGCGGTGTGGCCGGCCAGCAAGACCAGCGCGGCGCTGTTGATGCGCTCCAGTGACTCCTTCATCCGCTCGGCGGCCAGGACGCTGCGATAGTTGTCGGCCAGGATGAGGCGCGATTCTTCCCCCAGCCGCCTGGTCACGGTGCCCGACACCACGCCCAGCAGCGCCAGCGCGATGGCCAGCGGGGCCTGGGCGAAAAAAAGTTTGGCTCGCAAGGTCATGCGGCGGTGTCCTCCTCGGTGGAGACCACGTGAATGTCCAGTCCGCTGGCCTCGCGCACCAGGCGCATCGGCACCGACCGTCCCAGGATCTGCCGCCACGACGCCTGGTGCGATCGACCGACGACGATGTGGCCCACGCTGTGCGAGCGGGCGAATTCGAGGATGGCGTCCACCGGTTCCGATGCTCGCAGACGGATGATCTCGGCGCCCAGCTCGCGCGCCAGATCGGTGTTGGCCATCAAGTGGCGCTGCGCCTCGGCGTCGATGCGGTCGGGCGCCTCCTGGGGCGTCTCGACGAACACCACGAACCAGTCAGTGCTCAGTCGACCGGCCAGCCGCGAACCCTTGCGCACCAGCGTCGCGCCCCGCGGCGACGCCGACGACAGACAGACCATGACCCGCACGCCCGTCGCGTGGCCGGCGCGATCGGCGGCGGCCTGGGCGGTCTCGCCCACCGGAGGCCGCCGGGCGCTGCTCCGCTCCACGCTCTCGGCCACCTCGCGCAAGGCCAGCTCGCGCAGGTGGGCCAGGTTGGCGTCCTTGAAGAAGTGTTCCAGCGCCCAGCCCACCTTCTCGGCGTCGTAGATCTTTCCCGCTCGCAGACGTTCCTGCAGATCCTCGACGGAGAGATCCAGGTTGACCACCTGGTCGGCCTGCTTGAGAAAACTGTCGGGAACCGTCTCGCGGATGGGCACGCCGGTCACCCGCTCGACGATGTCCTTCAGGCTCTCCAGGTGCTGGACGTTGAACGCGCCGATCACGTTGATGCCGGCGTCCAGCAGCTCCAGCACGTCCTGATAGCGCTTCCGGTTGTGGCTGCCGGGGACGTTGGTGTGGGCCAGCTCGTCGACGATGGTCACCGCCGGTTTTCGCTTGAGGATGTTGTTCAGGCTCATCTCTTCGATGACGACGCCGCGGTGCTCGACCTGCCGCCGCGGCACCACTTCCAGTCCCTCCACCAGCGCGGCGGTGTCCGAGCGGCGGTGGGTCTCGACAAAACCGATGACGATGTCCACGCCCCGCCGCTTGAGGGCGTGCGCCTCCTCCAGCATGCGATAGGTCTTGCCGACCCCGGCGGCGAAACCGATGTACAGCTTCAGCCGCCCGCGCTTGCCGCGCTCGACCAGCTCGAGGAAATCGTCGGCGCGCGTGCGGGGTGGGTTGTCGGACATCGTTGCTGACACACGGTAAGCGCGTCGGTCCGTCGACGGCAAGCGCGGCCTTGCGTCGTTTCGTTCTGCAACGCGATCGCTCCCCGCTCCTGCAAAGTGCATGATCCCGGCGGGCGGCGCCCCCCGCGACGGCCCGCCCGCTTGGCACGACCGCTGCTCTAGTTCCGGTCATGACCCTCGACTACGGAATCGGTGCCTTCCTGTCGCTCGTGCTGACCGCGTATCTCGTCTACGCGCTGATTCGTCCGGAAAAATTCTGAGGAGATCGCAAACATGACTGTCGTCGGCTGGCTGCAAATTCTGGTCTTCTTCGCATCGATCATCGCGGTGACCAAACCGCTGGGCGTGTACATGTTCCGCGTCTTCGAGGGCGACGCCCAACCGCTGCCTCGATCCTTCGGGCGCCTCGAAAAGGTTCTCTATCGGTTGTCGGGCGTTGACCCCTCGAAAGAGCAGACCTGGAGACAGTACACGTTCGCGCTGCTGGTTTTCAGCGCGTTCGGGTTGGTGGTGACGTACCTCATCCAGCGAACCCAGCACCTCCTTCCGTTGAACCCCCAGCACTTCGCCGCCGTCGAGCCAGGCTCGGCGTTCAACACCGCCGCCAGCTTCACCACCAACACCAACTGGCAGGGGTACTCCGGCGAATCGACCATGAGCTATCTGTCGCAGATGGCAGCGCTGGCCTGGCACAACTTCACGTCGGCTGCCGCCGGCATCGGCGTCGCGCTGGCCCTGGCCCGCGGCTTCACGCGACGGCCCGGCCCGAACGGCGACAAGACGCTGGGAAAGTTCTGGGTCGATCTGATTCGCGGGATCGTTTACGTGTTCTTGCCGCTCAGTATTCTTGTCGGCCTGATTCTGGTCTGGCAAGGGGCCATCCAGAACTTTTCGCCTTATCTGGACGTCACCACGCTGGAAGGGGCCAAGCAGACCATCGCCCTGGGGCCAGTGGCCTCGCAGGAATCGATCAAGCAGCTGGGCACCAACGGGGGCGGTTTCTTCAACGCCAACGCCGCCCACCCGTTCGAGAACCCGACGCCATTTTCCAACTTTCTGTCGCTGTTCATGATCTTCGCAGTGTCGTCGGCGCTGACCTACACCTATGGGCGCATGGCCCGCGACCAGCGCCACGGCTGGGCCATCTGGGGCGCCATGACCATTCTCTTCGCTGCCGGCGTGGCCGTGTGCTATCCGGCCGAGGCGCAGGGCAACCCCGCGCTGGCCGGCCTGCCCGTCGATCAAGGCGCCGGCAACATGGAGGGCAAGGAGGCGCGGTTCGGCGTCTCGGCGTCGGCGCTTTACGCCACCGTCACCACCGACGCCTCGTGCGGCGCGGTGAACGCGATGCACGACAGCTTTACCCCCATCGGTGGCCTGGTCCCCCTGGCCAACATCCAGCTGGGCGAGGTGGTCTTCGGCGGCACCGGCGCC
>DATLVT010000159.1:0-6387 GCA_035577105.1 Polyangia bacterium | reverse complement strand
GCAGGCGGACAGGCCCAGGGCCATGACCAGGACCAAAAGGTTCGCGATCAGCGTCTTCCTCATGGCGCAAGGGTGTAGCACGAGAAGGCCGGATCCGGGACCCTCGCAGATCGGGACCCTCGGCCGCGCCTAGAACAGCGGCAGCAGCTCGCGCAGCGAGCGGACCACCATGTGCGGCTGTCCCCAGTCGGCCAGGTCGTCGGGGGGCGTGGGGCAGACCAGCGCGGTCCAGCAGCCGGCGCGTCGGCCGGCGATGATGTCGAATTTGTAATCGCCCACCGCCAGGGTGTCGGCGGGGTCGGCGCCCATGGCCTGGCACAGGGCCAGCACGCCGGCCGGGGACGGTTTGGGCGGACCGTCCTCGCGCGTGTAGACGGCCACGAAACGCAGGTCGAACTTGCGCTGGAAAGTCTCCACCACCTCGCGAATGTTTCGGGTCAGGATCGCGGTCGGGATCTGCAGCGTCTCCAGATGGTGCAACAATTCGCGGCAGCCGTCGGCCAGCGTGGCGCGATCCATCGCCTCGCGTTCGTGCCGGCGCAACACCACCTCGGCCCGGGCGCGCAGCGCGGGGTCGCCCGCCTCCAGTTGCTCCAGCTGTTCCAGGATCGGCAGCCCGGGGGCAAGGCCGATCTCCGCGCGCATCAGATCAAAATCCAGCAGCGGCTCGGTCAGGGTGCCGTCGAGGTCGAAGATCACGGCCCGCGGGCGGCCGTTCATTCACCGGCCTCGGGGGCGCCTCCGCTGCGCGCCACGTCGCCGGGATTGATCTTGTCGACGTTCATGCCGCGGGCGCGCTTGGTCATCGATGGCAGCAGCTCCTCCAGCGGGGGCGGCTCGCCCTTCATGAAGCGCAGCGGGTTGACCCGGGCCACCACGAAGTTCCGCAGATAGGGACTTTGCATGCCGCGTTTTTTCAGGGCGTCGACCACGGCGGTGACCGCCTCGTCGAACTCCAGCAGCAGGGCCGCCCGTTGCTGGCGGCGCGGCAGCGCTTTCGACGCTGAACCTTTGATCCAGCTGTCCACCTTGCGCAGCACCGGATGGTACACGCCGCCCGACAGGCGGCCGCGCTGCTCGTAGGCAAATCCCAGGGTGATCAGCGCCGGCTCCTCGAACTCCAGGGCCAGATCTTCTTCGCCGCTGTCGGTGCTGGCGGCCAGGTCGACGTACATGCGCCGCACGCTGATGGCCTTCTCGCGCAGGTTGTGCGCCTTTTCGATGTTGAGGGCCAGGATCTGAAAGGCCACCGCGCGCTCGGGAACCAGCAAGGCCAGGATGGTCTTGGCCCCCAGCTCCTTCATGGCGGTCAGGCGGTGGTAACCGTTGGGCGTCCAGTAGGTGCCGGCTTCGGTGACCTCGCGGACGACGACGATGGGGTCCAGGAATCTCTTGGTCTTGTCCATGGCGTGGGTCAATCGGCGCACGTGCGCGTCGGAGATGTCGCGCTGGAACGGCGTGGGCACCACCTTGTCGATGGGCAGCGCCGCCAGCAGCAGCGTGTGGCCGCCCAGCGGCTCGCGGTAAACCGCCAGAATCGCCCCGCCGTCGGCGCGCACGTCGGAGGCCAGCTGGACCGTCTCGGCGGACTGGGTCTCTTCCGCCAGCAAAAGCTCGCCCGGTCCCAGCTCTGTGGGGCGCACCTTGACGCCGCGCCGTCGCCGCAGGGTGCCGCTTGGTTTTCGGGCTGCAGGTTTCTTGGAAGGCATCGGATCTTGAGAATGCCAGAGAATGTCACGGCCGTGGCGCGCAGACGGACGACACCCCTGGCGCCGGGGCTGTATACTTGATCGTTCAATGCCCGACGAACCGACCAAGAAGCCGGCGGCCGGACCGAATCCCACCGTTGGTGGCGCCCCCGGGATCGGCCTTTCCACCGCGGAGATGCGGGCCTTCGTTGATCGGGCCCCGCGCTCCAAGGTCAGCGTGCCTGTGCTCTGCCGGTTTCCCAGCTTCATCGACTTTGTCGAGACCCAGTCGGTCAACGTCAGCGCGTCGGGGATGTTCCTCACCTGCGATTCGCCGCCGCCCATCGGCACCAAGATAGAATTCGAGTTCAGCCTGGACGACGGATTCGTCATGCTGAAGGGATCGGCGCTGGTGGTGCGCGCCGTGACCAGCGGCGAAAAAGGGATGGGGCTGCGCTTTCTCGACCTCGATCCGGAGAGCAAGAAGCTGATCGACCGCATCGTCGAGGTCAACGCCGAGGAGGGCAAGCACCCCAGCGTGCCGTTTGATTTTTCGCGCCCCGCCAGCGGCAAGACGCTGCTGCCGAATCAGCTCAGCGTGGCCGCCATCGCCGCCATCGCCGCCGGTAACGCCCCCGTCAAACCGCTGCAGTTCGGCGACGGCGAGCTGCGCATCGTGCTGTCACCGATGACGGCCAGCTACTTTACCTACAACCCCCTCCTCAACGTTCGCATGGGCGGGATGTTCATTCCGGCGGAGAAGGAGATTCCGCTGGGCACCACCTTCAAGGTCGAGATCGTCGACGAAGCGGGGCAGATCATCGTCAAAGCCAAAGGCAAGGTGGCGGCCAAGCAGGAACTGCGCATCGGCATTCGTCTGACGGATCTCGACAAGGACGCGCTGGCCAGGTTGCAGGCGCAGGTGGCCCGCTTCGGGACCGGCAAGTAGCCGTCGCACCCTCGTCGCCAAACCATGTTGGTAGAGCCACCGGCCCGGGGCGTCCGCATCGGCGGTTTGACCATCGCCCCCGGTGAATCGCGCGCGGCCAGCATCGCTCTGGGGGTGGGGCCGGCGCCGAAACCAGGTGTCAAGGTAACGGACCGCGCGGTCCCGGTCTGGGCGGCGGTGGGTCTGAAGGCGGGGCCCCGGGTCAGCGTGGTGGCGGCCATGCGCGGCTTCGAAGCGGCGGCCGCGATGGCGGCCAGCGCGCTGGTGGGCGGCATCGATCCGGCGGCCATGGCCGGCAGCGTGGTGGTGGTGCCGGTGCTGCGCCCGGGCGGGCAGTTCGCGCCGGGCGGGCGGCCCGTGGTCGGCTGGGAATTTCCCGGCGACGCCGGAGGGAACCGGGCCGCTCGCGACGCCTTCACCTTGTTCTCGGAGATCGTCATCGGCTCGTCGTTGCTGGTGGTGCTGGGGTCGCCGCCGCCGGGGCGGCGCGGGGCGCTGACCGCGCGCGCCGACATGGCCGACCTGCGCACGCGTCGCATCGCCCTGCAAAGCGGCGCCGTCGCCGCGTTGACGTACCGGGCGCGTCCACCGTCGCTGATGGCGGCTGCCGTGGGCGCCGGCGTGATGGCGCTGGAGCTGCGGGTGGCGGGCGTTCCCGGCGTCGAATCCAGCGAAGCGGAAGATCTGGTGGCGGCGGTGCGCGCGGTGCTGCTGGCCGTTGGCGTGTTTGCACCCAGCCCTGGCGAAGGGACCCAGCCGCGCGGCGTCCCCCGGGCCCAGTCGCCGTCGCCGCCGATCATCGAGGGCGCGCTGGTGGTGCGGGCGGCGCAGGGCGGCCTGGTCCAGTCCAGCGCCAGCGCCGGGCAGTACGTGCACAAGGCGGCGGTGCTGGCGCGGGTGATCCCACCTCTCGGGGGCAAGCCGCTGGAGGTCACCGCGCCGCGCGACGGTTTGATCCTGGAATCGACCATCAGGACCGCCGAGCGCCAGGGGGCCAAGCTGTTCCTGCTGGGACCGCTGTCGCGGGCCGCCGCGCGCCGGCGCGAGCTGACCGCCGGACGCGCCGACGCGGAGGCCTCTGCGGCGCGGGCCAGCAACGGGCGCGCCGGCGCCACCACCAAGCTGCACGTGGGCTGGGTGGAGAACGTCATGCTGCCGAATCTGGGGATCACCCGCCTCAAGGCCAAGATCGACACCGGCGCGCGCACCTCGGCCCTGCACGTGTCGCGCATGCGCACCGTCGACACCACCGGTGGTCCCGGCCGCCGGCCCATCCTGGAGATCGTGGTGCCGAGCGGCGTGCGCGGGGGCAAATCGCTGAAGGTGCGGGCCGCCGTGCGCGAGTACGTGGTGGTGCGCGACACGTCGGGTCGGGTCGAGCGCCGGCCGGTGATCGAGACGGCGCTGCAGCTGGGCCCTCTCAAGAAACGCATCTCGGTCACGCTGACCAACCGGGGCGAGATGCTGTTTCCCATGTTGATCGGACGGACCGCGCTCGGTCCTGGCATCACGGTCGATCCGTCGCGGCGGTATCTCATCTCGTCGTGACCGTCGGGCAGCGACGATCTTTTGACGATGTGAAAAATTGACAGCGAGCGGAAGCGGGCAAATCCTCATAGTATGAGAACCCGTCTGAGAACGACTCCAGGCAGGCGGGTGCGCGCGCTGCCGGCGCGGTCGCGGGTCACCGTGCGGCGCGGGGGGGCCAACCTGGTTCGGTCGACGCAGCTGGCGGCGGCCCTGCGCGAGAGCCGAGAGGCGCTGACCAACATCGAAGATCAGCTGGACGCGCTGCTGGCCACGCTGCGCGACCCGGCGTCGGCCCCCGACGCCAGCGCGCCGGAGCGCCTGCACGGCGCCGCCCGACACGCGGGCTCGGCGCTGGCGGCGCTGAGCGCTCTAGCGCGCCATCGATAACGGCAAGGACCGGCTCGGCCGGCGCGCGCCAGCCGTGTGCAGTGCAACGACGCTGGCCGGGGTAACATGATCGACGTGACCTCGTCGCGCGCGGGACTTCGTGAGCCGCTGCTCGCCTTCGCCGCGGCGACGGTGCTGGCGGCGGGGCTGGCGCAGCTGGGGGCGGTGGTTCCGTTCGTGCGCGACAACCTGCACGTGGCGATCGCGGTGATCTTCTTCTACGCGCCCCAGGCGGCGGCGCGGCTGTCAGGGCGTCCCTTTGACTATGGCAGCGCCGGGCTGCGCCTTGATCCGGTGCGCCTGAACCTGGCGGTGCTGGGCGCGGCGCTGGCGGTCACCTTTCCCGCCTTCGTGGTCGGTTTCTTCGGTTTTTACGGCGCGGTGTGCGCGCGCCACGGCGACTGGCTGGCGCGCTCGTTCGCGCCGATGTGCGTGCGCTGGCAAGGTTGGCGCGGGGGCGCGTTGACCCTGCCCCCCAGCTTCCTGTTGCTGGCCCTGAATCAACTGATCGTGGTGGCCATCCCCGAGGAGCTGTTCTTTCGCGGTTATCTCCTGGGGCGGCTGGAAGAACGGTGGCCGTCGCGGCGCCGCCTCTTTGGCGCGCCGGTCGGCGCGGCGCTGCTGGTGTCCAGCCTGCTGTTCGCGGTCGGACACCTGGTGGTGGTGCCGAACCCGCAGCGGTTGGCGGTGTTCTTCCCGGCGCTGGTGTTCGGGTGGATGCGGGCCCGCACCGGGTCAATCGCGGCGGGAGCGGCGTTTCACGCCCTGTGCAACCTGTTCTCGGACGTCCTGCACACCAGCTTCTTCCGCTGACCGGCGGGCGCGGCGCCGGCCGTCGTCACGACGGATCGACGACGCGGCCCAGGAACAGCAGGGCGCCCGTGGGGCGGTCGCGAATGAGGAACAGAAACGGACGATCGACGGCCAGCAGCGGCACCGCCGACAGGGTGGCGGCCACCGCGCCGCTGGCGGCGGCAGCCTCGGTCCCTTTTTCCGTGACGGCGATGAAGGTCTTGTGGACCACGTCGCGAATGAACAGGTCGTGGGCGCCGTCGATGCCCGAGAAGTCGGCGCTGTCCGCGACGAAGGCCGCCGGCATTCCCAGCGCCGACAGCGTGTCGCGCAGGCTGACGGCCAGCGTGAACTGAAACCGGGGCAAGAGGAGGCCGTCGGTGCTGGGGGCAAGCGATTTGATGATCGACGACAGAACGTCCACGGTCAGGGCCGCTTCGAAGGCGGGGAAGGTCCCCGCGTCGGGGACGATGACCACCATCGACAGTTGATCGCCCGAGTACGGCAGCTCGACGGCGCGAAAGCCGTCGCCGGTGGCCATGGCAAAGCCCCTCTTGCCCAGCATCATCGGCACGGACACGTCGCTGCCGTCGGCGCGGTGAAACGGATAGCTCATGGTCGGTTCGGTGAAGGGGGTCTTCCAGGCGGCGTTCAGGTAGATGGCGTTGGTCAGGACCAGGCGCACCATCGGGGTGATGACGCCGGGGGGCAGCAGATCGCCGATCTTCCCCGCGGTCTCGCTGGCCACCCACTGGTTGATGGTCAGGCGGGCCGGCTCGGGCGCGCCGATGAAATCGACCTGCTGCACGCCGGCGCCGTAATTTTCGACCAACACGTCCAGGAAGGCCGGCGACAGCGTTTGCTTGCCGTCGACCCACAGGGCGTTCGAGACCGCCAGGCGCAACGGTGCGCCGTCGGTGCCCTGGGGCGGCACGCCATCCACGGCCTCGCCGCGGCTGCCCAGGGCCAGATCCAGCGCGTCGAAGGCTGCATGCAGGCGCGGCCCCGGCAGCGCGAAGTGCAGCGTGCTGCTCATCTGCT
>DATLVT010000158.1:0-5417 GCA_035577105.1 Polyangia bacterium | reverse complement strand
GCAAAGCAGGAGGCGGTGGCGGTGGCGGAAGCGGCGGCGCCTCCACGATCGCCTCGGGCTCCAGCAGCTCGGTCGCCAGCGCCAGCACGATCACCAGGCCGGCGGCGTCAGCCACCGCGGCGCAGGTCGGACCCTTGAGCGTGCGCGCGGCGCTCCAGTCGGCGCCTTGCAGGTTGACGGTGGCGCGCCAGTGGTCGGCGTCGACCGGCACCACGACGATGTCCGCGCGCACCCGCGCCACGGTCCCCGACGCGACGCCGCGCGCGATGCTGGCGCGCACGGTCTCGGCGCGCGGGCAACCGGCGGGAGCCGTCCAGCTCAGGTCGACAGGCGACGCCGGCGGCATCGGCCCGGCGGCCGCCTGGGCCACGACGACCGCGATCAAGAGCGCGGTCGTCGCCATGGACTAGTAGGTGATCCGGGGAAATTCGCGGCGCGCCTGCTCGAGCTCGGCCTGCCAGGTGTCGGGCCAGCCGAAGGCGGTCGTCGCCAGCGGTTTGAGATCGGCCCCGGCGGCGCCGCTCATGAAGTGCACGAACTCGCCCCAGTTGAGGGGGCGCGCGTACTTCACGCCCGTCACCGGGAAGTCACGCGCCAGCAGGACGAAGAAGGCGTTCATGACACGCGCGCCGCCGTGATCGCGCCACAGCGGGAACGACCAATCGCGAAACCAGTGCGTGTTCGGGGCCGGGAACGGATCGGTCGCCCCGTCGCCGGTCCACTCCGCGTGGACGGCGTCGGCCAGCGCCTGCTGGCCCGTCCCCACGTAGAGGTCATAGCGGTAGAGCTCGGCCCACTTGCCCTGATGCCACAGCGGATCGGCGGGCGCGCCGTCGCGACCGTGCGCCGCGCTCTCGACCAGGACGGCGGCGACGTGCGGGAAGATCCCGTCGAAGATGTTGTGGTCGTCGTAGGCCTGCAGACCGCAGTCGATCACGTTGCGAAAGTCGTGCGACGCATCGAAGTAGGTCGCGTCGTGACAGCCGAGGTAGCGATCCTTGTGGAAGATCGCGTGGAGCCGGCCCGCACCGATCGGGCCGTAGGTGGCGATCGTGTACTTCCACAGCGTCGACACGTAGGGCAGGAACGCGGTCGTCTGCGCCCGGTCGATGTCCCTGTCGTAATAGAGGGCGACCGCGTCGTCCGATGCGACCAGGTCGAGCAGCTGGTTGTGCTCGAACCAGTGCTCCTCCCAGACCAGCGGCGTGGCCGTGGGATCCGGGCCCGTGCCCACGACGACCACCGGCGCCGCGCACGCGGCGAGGCAGACGGCGGCCAGCGGGAGGAAACACCGGCGCATGAAAACGCGAGCGCTCAGTCGTCTTTGAGTTCGACGTTCCAGTAGGAGGCGTCGGCGATCCCCAGGAACGGCAGCCACTCGCGGTAGCGAATCTTGCCGCCGTTGGTGCGGAAGGTCGGGGTCCAGCGCGGGCGCAGCGGCGTCTTCAGCAGCTTCATGCCCGACTGCTCCGGCGTGCGGGCGGCCTTGGTCAGGTTGCAGTCGATGCAGCAGCAGACCACGTTCTCCCAGGTGGTGCGGCCGCCCTGGGCGCGCGGCACCACGTGGTCCAGGTTCAGCTCGGACCGGGGCAGCTCCTGGCCGCAGTACTGGCAGGTGTTGCCGTCGCGCATATAGATGTTGTGCCGCGAAAAACGGACCTTGGTCTTGGGGATGCGGTCGTAAAGCTGCAGCACGATGACGCGCGGAACGCGGATGGCGCGGTTGACCGTCTGGATGACGTCGGCCCCGGCCAGCTCGCGCCCCCCGACCTCGGTCGACAGCTGGGCCCAGCTCTCGAAATCGAAGGTCTTGAACTCGGGATCGATGACGCGCGCCACCCCCAGGTACAGCAGCGAGAACGCCCGCTTGGCGCTGGTGACATGAATAGGCTGGTAGTGGCGGTTTAGGACCAGTACGGCGCTATTGGTCATGAGGGCGATCCTGCAGAGCGATCCAGAGAAAGGAAGCTGCCGAAGGGGCCGATGAACATCGGCTGCAGCCATGGAGTTTCCGATGAAATCCCATTTAATGTAGCAGACACCTTCACCGTCGGCAAAAACCCCGCCCCCGGGCGAATCCGCAGTTTGGGAGTAAAATCGCCGGGCTTTGAGCATCCAGCCGGTCTCCGCTCTGGTCGCCGCCATCGTCGCCTTCGCCATCGGCGGCTCGGTGCTGCTGCGCGAGCCGCGCCGCCGCGCCCACGTCCTGTTCGCCACGCTGTCCTTCAACATCGCCCTTTACAGTTTCCTGTCGTTCGTCGCCAAGCGCTTCGACGCCGCCTTCTTCTACTGGGCGTCGCTGGTGGTGGCGGTGTCGTTGCCGGCCACGGCGCAGCGGTTCTTTCAGGCTTTCCTGGGCGACGAGGCCGGGCCGCCCCCGCTCAGCCGCTCGACCGTGGTGGGCGCCGGCATCTTCTACACGGTCCTGGGCTTCTCGCGCTTCATCGAACCGCTGCACACCACGATGTGGTTCGGGATCGCCTTCCTGACCTACGTCTATGCCGGCCTTTACCTCTCGGTCTTCTATCTCTACCAGCGCTATCGGGCCACACCGTCGCGCGTGGAGAAGACGCGCCTGCTGTATCTGGTGGTGGGCGGCATCGCCACCATCACCTCGGCGGTGCTGGAGGCGATCCCCCACGGCCCCAGCTTCGGCAACGTCTTCATCATCATCTATCTCTACTTCCTGTCGCAGAACCTGGTCCGCTACCGGCTGCTGGATCTGAACGAGCTGCTGGGGCGGATGGTGGTGCTGGGAACGCTGGTCTTCATCCTCACCTTGATCTACGGCGTGCTGGTCCGCTGGGTGGGTCCCGACGAGCAGGGGCTGTTCTTCTTCAACACGCTGCTGGCGTCGACGGCGATCGTCATCCTGGTGGAGCCGCTGCGCGGCCGCGTGGAGGGGGCGATCAATCGGTGGATGTTCCAGGAAAAGTACGAGCTGACCCGGCGCATAGAAACGCTGCGCGCCGATCTGGCCAACGTCATCGACATGCGCGTGCTGGTGCCGCGGGTCCTGTCGGCGCTGGAGGATTCCCGCCGCATCACGCACGCGTCGATCTATCTGGTCGATCCCGACGGCTCCGGGTACGAGCTGGCCGGCCACGTCGGCCCGCGCCCCGAAGGGCGCTTCGACGCCATCACCCACCGGTCCTTCTTTGAACGCCTGCGCCGCAGCGGCGTCATCTCGCTGGAGGGGCTGGAGCGCGAGATCGCCGCCCGGCGAACGGTCCCCGCCGAGGAGCGGGAGGGTCTGCAGCTGATGCTGCGCACGCTGGAACAGATGAACGGTTCGGTGGCCCTGGGTTTCAGCGGCGAGGATCAGCTGCTGGGCGCGCTGGTCTTGCGCGACGAGCGTCTGCGCGAGGCCTATTCGTCGGACGAGATCGAGATCTTCCGGGGCGTGGCCACCACCATCGGCGTGACGCTGCAGAACTCGCAGGTCTACGAGCGGATGAAAGAGCGCGACCGTCTGGCGGCGCTGGGACAGATGGCCGCCGGTCTGGCCCACGAGATCCGCAACCCGCTGGGATCGATCAAGGGCGCCGCCCAGTTCCTGCAGCCGGCGGCCGGCCAGACCGGCGACAGCACGAAAGAGTTCCTGGACATCATCGTCGAGGAGGTCAACCGGCTGAACAAGATCGTCTCGCAGTTCCTTGACTATGCCCGCCCCTACCGCGGCGAGCAGCGTCCGCTGGAAGTGAACGAGGTCCTGAAGAAGACGCTGCAGCTCATCGCCAAGGAACAGAACAGCAGCGTCGAGATCGTGAGCCGTCTGGCCGACGGCCTGCCGCCCGTGCGCGCCGACGCCGAGCAGCTCTTGCAGGTATTCCTGAACCTGTCGCTGAACGCGCTGCAGGCGATGCCCCAGGGTGGGCAGCTGCTGCTGTCGACCAGCCTGCGCCGCGCCACGCGCCGGGGCGCCGCCGCCGCCTTCCTCGAGGTGCGCTTCCGCGACACCGGCGTGGGTATTCCGCCCGGCGACCTGCGCAACCTCTTCATTCCCTTCTTCACCACCAAGGAGAAGGGGACCGGCCTGGGCCTGCCCATCAGCCAGCGCATCATCGAGAACCACGGCGGCACCATCGAGGTGCGGTCGCAGCCCGGCGAGGGGGCGACCTTCACCGTGCTGTTACCGGTGGAGTCGGACGCCTACGCCGCCTACGCCGCCCACGAGCGGAACGAAACCCGGGGTGGCGGCGACACCAAGAAGGGGCCGCCTCCGCCGCCCCTGCCGCCGCCCGGACGCGTTCCCACCCCTCCCCCCCCGTCGACGCCGGCGCCCACGCCCCCGGCGCTGCCCCCACCGGTCCCGGCCGCGGCGCGCGGCGCGACGGCAACAATCGGATCCCGGAAGGGGTAGACTCCCCACCGTGTCGCATCCCGAACCCGTCCCCCGCCGCGTCCTCATCGCCGATGACGAGCTGAACATGCGCCGCGTCCTCGAGGCGATCCTGCGCCGCGAGGGCTACGACGTCATCACCGCCGCCAACGGCACCGAAGCGCTGTCCGGCATGAGCCGCGACGTGCACACCGTGATCACCGACCTCAAGATGCCCGGTCTCGACGGGATGGGCCTGCTGCGCAAGCTGTCGGCCGATTACCCCGACGTGCCGGTGGTCATGATCACCGCCCACGGCTCGGTGGAAAACGCCGTCGAGGCCGTCAAGCTGGGCGCCTTCGATTATCTGGAGAAGCCCTTCGAACAGGAACAGATCCGACAGATCGTCGCCAAGGCCATGAACACCTATGCCCTGGCCCGTCGCGACGCCACGCCCGAGGCGCCGACCGGGCGCGGGCGCTTCCGCCTGGTGGGTCAGTCGACGGCCATCAAGCAGATCTACGCCGTGGTGGAAAAGGTGGCCAACACGCCGTCCACCGTCCTCATCACCGGCGAATCGGGAACCGGCAAGGAGCTGATCGCCCGCGCCCTGCACGACAATTCCTCCCGGCACAACGGGCCCTTCATCAAGATCAACTGCGCCGCCATCCCCAAGACGCTGATGGAATCCGAGCTGTTCGGGTACGACAAAGGGGCCTTCACCGGGGCCGTGGGCGCCAAGCCTGGTCGTTTCGAGCTGGCCCACGGCGGGACGCTGTTCCTGGACGAGATCGGCGAGATCCCCGTCGAGATGCAGGTCAAGTTGCTGCGCGTCCTGCAAGAGTCGGAGTTCGAGCGCGTGGGCGGCATCAAGACCATCAAGGTCGACGTCCGCCTGATCACCGCCACCAACCGCGACCTGATGCAGGAGATCGCCAGCGGCGACTTTCGCGAGGATCTGTTCTATCGGTTGAACGTCGTCCCCATTCACATCCAGCCCCTGCGCGAACGGCGCGAGGACGTCCCGCTGCTGGCCAGTCACTTCATCGCCAAGTTCAACGACCGCCTGAAGAAGAACATCACGGCGATTCAGCCG
>DATLVT010000157.1:0-2842 GCA_035577105.1 Polyangia bacterium | reverse complement strand
GGGTTCGCCCACGAGAGTGCGTCGCTGCGATGGAATCAGCTGACCACCGGCGTCCCCGCTGGTCTGCGACGGGCCGCCGAGGCGGCGGAGCCAGAGATCGGCTTCGCCGCCTTGGTGGGGTGTGAACGTGCGGTCGCGCTGCCATCGACCCTTCATGCCTTCTGGGATCTGTTCGGCGCCACCTGCCAGCCAGACGTCTCCATCCTGTTCGATTCCGCCGTCTATCCGGTGGCTCGCTTTGGCATCGAGCGCGCAGTCACGCGCGGGATCCCCGCCGAGAAATTCGCCCACCACGATCCCGTCGATCTCGCCCGCCGCCTCGGTCGGCTGCCGGCCCGGGCCCGTCCCTGGATCGTCACCGACGGTTTCTGTCCCGGTTGCTTGCAACTGCCGCCGCTGGCTGAGTACCGGCGCCTGATCGCGGCCCGTGACGGCCGGCTGCTCGTCGACGACACGCAGGCCGTCGGCCTGTTCGGCAGCGCCCCCAGCAAAAGCCTCCCCTTTGGTCACGGCGGCGGTGGCTCGTTGCGCCGCCTCGCGGCCGTCTGGCCGGGTGTCATCCTGATAGCGTCGATGGCCAAGGCGCTGGGCGTGCCGGTGACGATGGTGGCGGCCAGCGCGCCGTTCATCGAATCGTTCACCGAGCAGAGCGACACCTGGGTCCATTGCAGTCCGCCCTCGATCGCGCACCTCAAGGCGGCCGCCTTGGCGCTGGCGCGCAATCAGGTCGAGGGAGACCAGCTTCGCTGCCGGTTGCTGGAAAATGTCCGGGCCTTTCGCCGCGAGATGCGCGACGCCGGTCTGCCGGTGCGTGGAGGCATCTTTCCCTTGCAGCGACTGATCATGCCGAGCCTGGCCGCGGCGGCAAGGGTGGAGCGCGGGTTGGCTGACCGCGGGGTGCAGACCGTCGTCGAGCGCCCCCGGTGCCGCGACGAGGCGGCCGTCACTTTCATCATTACGGCAGGGCATGACGACGCCCAGGCGCGCCTGGCGGCAACCGTCACCAGGGGTGTCATGCGCGACTTTGCACAAATAAGTCACCTCATGAACCCACCAATGGAGGCATCGCGATGAGACCACCACGACCCCTTTCTTCTCGGCGCGGACCGGCGCCTTCCGGCCGTCCCAGCTCCTCGGCCCCGCGCAAGAACGGGCGCTCACGCGGGCCGCGCGGTCGGCGCCCCTGGATCTTCCGCCCGCGAGAGGCGCCCATGCCCCTCGCCTACGGCTGGCCCTGGTCGGCGCCCCCTGATCCCAACGGCACCACCGCCGACGCTGGCCCCGCGCAGCCGGCCGACGCGCCGGCGGACGAACCAGGCGCTCCAGCCGCCGATCAAGAGCCCGCTGGCCCGCCCGCACCGAGCGATGGCCCGGATGAGCCAGGCCTGGTCCCCGGCGGTGCCCAAGCCCAGGCCGACGGAGCCGAGGCCGGCGAGCTCCCCACATCGCTGTCGGCTGGCGCTATCCCCACGCCCGTGCGCTGGTCCGTGCGTCCCCGCCGTCTGGGTCCCGACGGCGCGCTCGGAACGCCAGGCGGCGGCGGTGTCTATGTGGTCTACCTCCGCGGGGTCCCCGTGGCGGCTCAGATCACCCGCAACTTCGGGCGCGACCTGCGACGCCGGATCGCCGCGGGCGGTGCGCGGCCACCCGGAATCTCCATCTCGTACGGCAGCATCGCCGACCTGGACAGCATGACCTCCCGCGAGATGCGAAGTCTGGTGCGCGGACTCCGGCGATCCATCGGCCTTCCGGTCGCCCCGGCGGCGCGCTGATGACGGCAGCGTTCGCGCCCGGCTCTGCGCTGGCGTATCTCCGCGCGCATCGGGACCAGGCTGTGAACGCCGTCGCCACGCTGGTGCGCATTCCGACTGTGAGCGCACAGAAGGAGCATCGGCCTCACCTCGATCACTGCGCGCAGTGGTTGCGCAACCATCTCGCGCGGATCGGATTGGCGTACGCGCGGCTGGTGTCCACGCCGACGGGAGGACCGCCGCTGGTCATGGCCGAGTGGACCGGGGCCGCCGGCAGGCCCACGGTCCTGATCTATGGCCACTACGATGTCCAGCCAGCAGACGCCGGAGAAGGAGAAGTTTGGGAGGATCCGCCATTTGCCGGAATCACCCGCGGCGACGAGCTGCGCGGCCGGGGCGCGTCCGACAATAAAGGTCAATTCTTCGCGCACCTCGCCGCCATCGAAGCCCAGCTGGCCACGACGGGCCGGCTGCCGGTCAACGTGCGGTGTCTGTTTGAAGGAGAGGAAGAGATCGGCAGCCCGGGACTGCTCGCTGTCACCGGTTCCAGGCCTGAGCTATTCAGCGCCGACGTGGCCGTCATCTCGGACATGCCGATGGTTGGCCCCGACTATCCCGCCATCACCTATGCCATGCGGGGCTTGCTGTCCGCAGAGGTGACCATCGAGCGTCCCGGGCCCTCGCTGCACGCGGGGCTGTTTGGCGGCGCGGTGTCGGATCCGATCCACGCCCTCTGTCGGCTTGCCGCAACATTGCGCATGCCGGACGGCCGGATCAACCTGCCCAACTTTTACGCCGACGTCCGTGAGGTGGACGCGACCGACAGACGCGAGATGGCGCAGATCGCCACCCTGGGCGGAGGCCCCCGGCATCACGACGTTGGCGGCGGGGAGCCAGATTTTACGCCGATCGAGCGAACCACGATTCGACCAGCCATGACTGTGACCGCCTTCCAGGGCGGCTACATGGGGACCGGCATCAAATCGGCGATTGCCCGCGTCGCCAGGCTCGATCTCGACCTTCGTCTCGTTCCTGATCAGCGCTCGGATGCCGCGCTGGCGGGCCTGCGCAAGCATTGCGCCGCCCTGGCG
>DATLVT010000156.1:0-15457 GCA_035577105.1 Polyangia bacterium | reverse complement strand
CTGCCATGCGGGCGGTCATCGAGCGCCGCCGGAAGTTAGATCCAGTTCTCGGCGACGAGGCCTTCGATATCGCCGGCCAAAAGTGCGCCGTCATTCGTGACCAGCGTGGCACCTTCTTCGATCGCAGTGGCGGCGATGTGCAGGTCGATGTCCGCCTTGACGCGACCGCGCGCCCCCAGCTCCTGCTTGAGTCGACCGAATCGCGAGGCGCTGCCGATCGTGATCGGCAGGACCTCGATTGCTTGAATGACCTCCTCCACCTTGCGCCGATTGGCTTCTGGCCGGGATGACTTCGCCGCTCCGTAGAACAGCTCGGCGACCACCAGGACACTCGTTGCCACGCGCCCACGTTTGCTGGCCTCGTCCAGGCGTTCCCGCACGCGCCCGCCAACGTACTGTGCGTAGATGATCGTGTTCGTGTCGAGCAGCCAGATCACGGCATCTCGGGCGCGGGGGCGCTGTCGCCCGCCTCGCGGCCTTCGCGCAGAATCCGATCAAGCTCGTCGAGTCCAATACCCTCCCAGGGACCGATGGCGGCCAGCCGCGATCCCACGCCGGGGTGGGTCTCGTTCGACGGCACAACTCGCAGTTCGACATCCAGGCCATCGACGCGCGCGTGTACGGGATGGGACGGGTCGCGTTTGAGCTCCGCGACGGCCTCCTCCAGCGACGGCGGGATGAACTTTTCTGGCCTCGACATCGTGGAAGATAGGCTACCACGGGACGGCCATGACGCCTTCGTCGTCACGCCACCAGTCCGAAATTTTGTGCCCTCCTTGTGCCCCGACTCAGCACCATTAGGCGGATCATGCGGCGACATGTCCAAACGATTTCGCTGGTTTGGTGGGTAAGTCCGCGTCGCGACTCGTTTCTGTTCGGACCCTTCGCAAGGGTTCGACTCCCGGCGCCTCCACAATATTTCTAAACAATCATCGAGGCTTCGGACTTCGTGTTTCTTTTTGTGCCTTCGTTGTGCCCCGAGCCGGAGCGGCAACCTTCTTCGACGCCGTGGCGGAGTCGGCTCGTTTCGCGGACTTCGCTCGGCGCGGCCTCGAAGCGTCGGCTCGAGTGCGGGACGGATCCCCGGCGCCGTCCGTGGCGGCAGTTGCCACCTTGGTCGTCGAGGGTTCCAACTCGATTCCGAAGAGCGCCGAGAGATCCGCGCCCTTGACCACTTTGCGGCTCTTGGCTCCGTCCGCGAGGCGCGGGACCGGGTCTGCGGCGCTTCCGACCAGTTCGTTGTGGTCGACGCCACGAAGCTCGAAGAGCATCTCGGGTTTCTCCTCGAGACGAACGCCGACGCCGTAGAGCACAGCGGCGACGTGCTTGCACATCCCTGCCCAGTCCGGGCACGAGCACTCGAAAGAGATCTCTTTCGGCGAGGGGAACAGGCCACCCTGCTTGCGGGTGACGAGCTCCATCACCTGCGTCGGCAGCCGTCCGCGCAGGAGATCGACCAACGAGTCGATCTGCCTGGTGCACTCGGACGCGAGCTTGTTCCAGCTCTTCGGCGGCAGCGACTGAATCTTTACCTCGACCTCGTAGATCGATGTCCCGCTCACGAGGGCGGCCACCTTGCCAACCAGGATCTGCAGATCGACGACAGCACCGTGCCGGACATAGCTTCTGCCGCGTGGAAGGCGGTTTTCGTAGTCGCGATACGATTCCAGATTGTCGCACCAGGCTTTGCCCCAAAAGGTGCGCACGATCTTGGTCCCATCGATTGGAGGTAAGGGCGCCAGGCTGCGTTTCTGCTTGCGTGCGATCTTTTCAGCGGCAGCGCGGGCGCGCGCACGGCGCTCTCCGACGGACACGTACTCAGGAAATTCGAAGCCATCACCGTACCAGGCCATCGGCGTCAGCTTTCCGCGAGAGCGGTTCGGATGTCAATCGCCACCAGGCGCAACAGCTGCTCGTTGTCGAGCTCTGTCAGCTTCACTTCGTCCGTGCCCTCGAGGATCTGTCGGGACAAATCCAGCTTGGATTCGAGGAGGGCGTCGATCTTCTCCTCGATTGTGCCTCGGCAGACGAACTTGTGAACGAGCACTCCGTTCCTCTGGCCGATGCGAAACGCACGGTCTGTCGCCTGGCTCTCGACGGCCGGGTTCCACCAACGATCGAAGTGGATCACGTGGCGTGCGGCGGTGAGGTTGAGACCGGTGCCACCAGCCTTCAGCGAAAGAACGAAGAATGGCGGGCCGTCCTCCCGCTGAAATTGCTCCACGAGCCCCATTCGCTTCTTTACCTCCGTCTCGCCGGAGAGGACGAGGCCCGGTCTTTCAAAGACGCCAGCCAGAAAATCCGCCAGCGGCCCCGTCATCTCGCGGAACTGGGTGAAGATCAGCGCCTTCTCTTGTCTGGCCGCGATCTCGTCGGCAATCTCGGCCAGCCGCGCGAACTTTCCGCTCTCCGCCGGCGTGTATGAACCATCGCCCAGCCACTGCGACGGGTGATTGCAGATCTGTTTGAGCCGCATGAGCGATGCGAGGACGACGCCGCGGCGCTTTATGCCGTCGCTGCTCCCCAGCGCTGCGCGCAGCTCCTCCACCGTCTGTTGATAGAGGGCGACCTGTTTTTTTGTGAGGCCACAGAACGCGCGCACTTCGGTCTTGTCTGGTAAATCAGCGACCACGCGCTTGTCGCTCTTCAGGCGTCGGAGAATGTACGGACGGACCAGCTCGCGCAGCGGGCCATAGCCGCCGTGGGAACGCTTCTCGGCCGATCTGACCAGGCGACCGAACGCCTTGGCCGAGCCGAGCAGACCAGGACAGGTGAAATCGAACAGCGACCAGAGATCGCCCAGGCGGTTTTCGACGGGCGTGCCCGTCAGCGCCAGGCGGAGCTGCGCGCGCAACGCCTTGACCGCGCGGGTCTGCTTGGCGCCCGGATTCTTGATCGCTTGAGCCTCGTCGAGGACCACGACGTTCCACGATCGGGAGGTCAGTCCCGCGACTCGCTGCAAGGTGCCGTAGGTCGTGATGACGACGTCGTGCGCCGAGAGCACCTCTGGGCTCAGAGAGTCGAGATCGGCAGGCGAGACTTCCGAAGGATGCGCGATGAAGACCGTAAGGCTGGGAGCGAAGCGCGCGATCTCGGCGCGCCAGTTCGCGATCAGTGACGCCGGCACGACCAGCAGGCTGGGCTGCTCGTTCCCGGCGCCGCCCTTCTTCTTGAGCAGCACAAGCAGCGCGATGACCTGGATGGTCTTTCCCAGCCCCATGTCATCGGCGAGGCATCCGCCAAGGCCCAGGCTTCGAAGCCACCAGAGCCAGCGAAGCCCGACTTGCTGATACGGACGCAGCTCGGCGCGGAGCGACGAACCGGGATCGAGGTCGGCGAGTGTCTCCGGACTGCGCAAGCCTGCCAGGGCCCGCGCCAGTGATTCTCCGGCGACCACTTTCGACCACTCGGCCACGTCACCGTCGAGCGCTTCGGCGCCGCCTTCCCCGACGTCTGCTCCGGCGAGCAACCGCAGTCCTTCGACGACGGAGAGACCGCCGGCCGCGTGAGCCTCCTCGAAGCTCGACCAGCGGTCGAGCACCTGGCGCAACCGTTCGTGGTCGACCTGGACCCAGCGCCCGCGGACCAGCGCCAGGCCGTCGGTGCCGGCGAGGATCGCTCGGAGCTCGCGCTGCGTGAGCGCCTCCCCATCGAGGGTGACGGCGACGGAGAAGTCGAGGACAGCGTCGGCACCGATGCCCTTGCCCGGGGCCTTGCCCACGGTTACTTGCACTTCGGGGCGCGGCGGACGCTTCGCGCGCCACGCCGCCGGCATCCGCACCACCAGACCGGCGGACTCCATGAGCGGAACGTCGGTCAGGAACCGATGCGCCTCCGCGGGTGTCCAGGCGAGCGTCTCGAACACGGCGCCTCCATCGACCAGATCCTTCGCGACGGCGCTCGTCCGCGCGGCGCGCTGCACCGGCTCGAGCAAGGCAAGCAGCGCCGTCTTGTTGCGCGCGCCGGCGTACTCGCGCAGGGCCTGAGCGAGCGGGAGATGCTGGGCTTTTGCCCGAGCGGACAACCGTGTTGTGTAGGTCGCCAGGAAGGCGAAGGGGGCGTCGGGATCGTTCTTGTTCTCGGCAAGGTGGAAACAGACACGTCCGACAAGGTTCCATGCTGGGCTTGCCTGCCGCAGGAACGCCTCGACGGTGCCGTCCCAGGTGGAGAGCTCGTCACGGACGGCGGCGGCCATCCGTGCACACAGATCCGCGAGGACGGTCGGCGTCAGGTACTCGCCTCCCGTCATCGGCGGCGCCGTTGCGGCCAGCTCGGCCAACTCGGCCAACGGGACATCGATTTCGATGCTCGCGCGCAATGCCTCCAGATCCTCGGTGCCGCAGAGGCGCACGACAAAAGCGCGCCCCACGTCACGCCAGAAGCTCAACACGCCGGGCAGGATCGTCTCCGGTTCGGTGGCCCCCAAGCGGAACACGCCGTGCCCGTCGCCGCGCTGGAAGTGCCTTGCGATCTGGGCGAGGTCAGATCCCTCGGGAACCTGGACGTGAAGGTACCCTTGAGGGGACAGCGCGATCGATAACGCCTGCGAGGGCTCGCCCCCGGCAGACGTTTCAGCCGAACCCATTCGGTCCCACCTCGGGCTTCACCCTGCAATGAATCTCGAGCAGAGCGGTGTCGTTGGGGTTGTAATCGGGATCCTCAGCGTCGAAGGTAGAAATGGCAACGCGGAGGTTTTGCACCTTCGCCACCGTCCAGAGCTTGCCGTAGCCGCGGCCGCCCGAGCGGCCCCCTGCGTTCACTTGCACGGCGCGGAGGGTCTCTGCACCCTTGCGGGTGAAACCGTGACAGTACGGTTGGACGACACGATGATGGCCGTCGTAGTCGAACTCGAGCATCCGCTTGGCACGAATCGCCTCACATATCTCGATCTTCAGCAGGCGCGGGTAATGGGAGCCTTCGACGCGGGTCATCCGGCGACAGTCTAGACGGCGCATTGGTTCTTGCCAGCAGGCTTGCGGTCGGCCTTCTCGACGGGCGATCACGTCGTCCCCACTGCGGCCCTTGCTCACGTTGGCTGATGGCGACACGGCTGGGGACTACCGCGAATGTAGCAAGAGGTGTAGCAAGGTCGCGCGAAATCGGCGGCGGTGGTTCGCTTGTAGCAGTAGGACTTGTCCCGCCTCCCCCCGGTCGTCCACTGCTTCCGACAGCGGTTGGCGTGGTCAGGTGGTGGCGCAGCAGGATCAGATCGTCGGGCGTTGGTTGCTCAGTGGTCCGTGACTCCCGGCTTGGCCGTGCCCGCAGAGCGGCCGAGCCGCAGCGCTCGGCGTACCTCGATCGGCGTCAATCCCGCGCGCTCGGCGATTTCGGCGGGAGACGGGCGCTTGCCAGTCTCCGCCGTCAGCGCGCGCGCCGCGGTGAGCACGCGCGCCAGCTCTTCGGGCCTGGCCGCGGGGGAAGAATCCTCGAGGTCATAGCCGTCCTTTTCGAGGGCGCCGATGATCTCCTCGATCTCACCGTAGCTGACCGGTTTGTACAGCAGCTCTTCGCTGAGCTCGTCCAGGGTGAGGCCGTCCGGGTGGGCGGCCTTTATTGCGTCGACGATCGGTTTCAGATGGGGAGACAGCGGCATGCCGGTACCGTGAGTTCTAGAGTTTGCGCCCGCTGTCGGCGCGGGCGATAGGCGTTGATGAAGTCGATGCGCTCGCCGAGGGGCGGGTGGCTGTCGCGCAGGATCTTGTACAGCAGTCCCGGGCGCGGCACATCCAGATTCTGGCGGTGCAAGGCGATGAACGCGGTCCCGACCGCGTGGTTGTCGCGCGTCAGGTCCAGATGACGTTGCCGCTGCGAGAGTGGCGCAGCGCCAGCGCGGAGGCCCCGGGGACGGTCACGTCGTCCCTTCAGGCGGACTGCGGGAGGTTGGTGGGGCCGGCGGTGGGGCGAATGAATGTGGCCCGCCCGGTCGAACTTCGTGGCCGAGCCGACGCACGCTGGCTGGCCAGCTGATCGTTTTTACCTCAGTTCCCGAACTCGTCACCGGGATGTGGATTTGTAGACCGCCACGGGTAGGCGCCCACTATCCTGGCCGACCATGCTTCGCCTCCATCTGGCAGACATTTCCCGGCCTTCTTGTTGTCAGCTGGTTGTCAGCCCATGACCTCACTCAAGCTCGCCACCTTCAACATCAACAACATCGCCAAGCGGCTACCGGTTCTCCTCGAATGGCTGACCAAAGCGTCGCCCGACGTCGTCTGCCTCCAAGAGCTGAAGGTCGTGGACGCAGCCTTCCCGCTGAGGCAGATCGAAGCGGCGGGCTACGGCGCTCGATGGGTCGGTCAGCGTTCGTGGAACGGCGTCGCGATCCTGGCCAGAGGGATGAATCCGGTTGAGACGCGTCGCCAGCTGCCGGGGGATCCATCGGACGTCCAGAGCCGCTATCTGGAGGCGGCCGCACATGGCGTGATCATCGGCTGCCTCTACGCTCCGAACGGGAATCCGCAGCCAGGCCCCAAATTCGCTTACAAGCTCGCCTGGATGCACCGCCTGCTGGACCACGCCCAGACGCTGCACGACACCGGCCATCCGGTCGCTCTCGTGGGCGATTACAACGTGGTTCCCACCGACTTCGACATCTACAACCCGCGGTCCTGGCTGAAGAACGCGCTCCTTCAGCCTGAGCCCCGGGCTATTTACCAGCAGCTGCTGGCGCAGGGCTGGACAGACGCTGTTCGTGCGCGACATCCGCACGACGCCGTCTTCACCTTCTGGCACTACCTGCGGCAGGCATGGGAACGAAACGCCGGTCTGCGCCTCGACCACATCCTTCTATGCGCCTCACTGGCTGGCAGCTTGCGCGACGCCGGCTGTGATGCGTGGGTGCGCGGACTGCCCGGTGCAAGCGATCATGCGCCGGCGTGGGTGATCATAGAGCCCAAGCACGGGCGACCGGCGAGAAGCAGCGGCCGGCGAGCGAGGTGACAGGGCGCTGGCAAGTCACTGCGCCGTCACGCGCGATGCTTGCCAGCCGCGGTGTTGCCCCGCGCGCCGATCGTCACCGAGCGGCGCGCAGCGTGACCAGGAGCTCGTCCAGCTGCCCGAACGTCTCGCGCAGCCCCTCCCCGAAGCCGATGGCCTCGTCGGTGATCTCCTTCGACGGATGTAGCTCGTGCAGGACCAGCAGCGTCTTGCCCCCCTTCTCCTCGAAGGTCACCGTGGTGATGGCCTGGCCGCCTTCACCTTCCTCGTTGGTCCAGACGAGCCGCGAGGGCGGTGTCACCTCGAGGTACTTGCCGAAGAACGCCATCGTCTTCGAACCCTCCAGGCCGAACACGAAGCGGTAACCGCCCCCGACACGGACATCCGCCTCGCAGGAGAGCAGGGACATCCCCATCGACTTCGGCGCCCACCACTGCTTCAGCAGCTCGGGCTTGGTCCAGGCCTCGTACACGAGGCGCGCCGGGGCGTCGAAGGTCCGCGTCACGACGAACTCGCGCTCGGACTTTCGTTCCACCGTCGTGGGGTTCTTCACCGCGGTGGGCTCACTTCTTCTTGCTGCGTCCATTGGTCTTCTCCTTCTGTTTCAGTTCCTCGACGACCTTGTCCAGCAGGTCGAAGCGCGAAGCCCAAAGCTGGTGGTGCCGCTCGATCCAGGCGGTCTCTTCCTCCAGCCGGCGCGGCCCTAGCTTGCACGTCCGCACGCGCCCGACCTTCTCCGTGGTGACCAGCCCGGCCTGCTCCAGGACGCCCACGTGCTTCTTGATGCCCGTGAGGGTCATGCGAAACCTCTCGGCGAGGTCCGTGATCGACGCGTCGGCCCGCCCGAGCTGCTCGAGGACGCCGCGCCGGGTGGCGTCCGAGAGCGCGGCGAACGACGCGTCGAGGCGCGCGCTGTCATACTGAACCATGTGGCTCAGTATGTAACACGCCGATCTGGGGCTGGCAAGGTCCCCTTGAGCCCCGCGCATCGGTAGCGTAAGACGCCCCGGACCAGATGATCACCGTCCAGAACCTCTCCGTCGCGTTCGGCAGCCAGACCTTGTTCGAAGACGTGGACGTCAAGTTCACGCCAGGAAACTGCTATGGCCTCATCGGCGCCAACGGCGCCGGGAAGTCGACGTTCCTGAGGTGCCTGGCGGGCAAGCTCGAGTCGACCTCCGGGTCGGTGAGCATCGAGCCGAACAAGCGGCTCAGCATGCTCTCCCAGGATCACTTCGCCTTCAACGACGTGCCGGCTCTGACGGCGGTCATCATGGGCCACAAGCGGCTGCACGCGCTCATGGTCGAGAAGGACGCGCTCTACGCGAAGCCAGACTTCAGCGAGGCCGACGGCGTGCACGCCGGCGAGCTGGAGGCCGCCTTCGCCGACCTGAATGGCTGGGAGGCCGAGGCCGAGGCGGCCAAGCTGCTGAGCGAGCTGGGGGTCGGCGCCGAGAAGCACGCCTCGCTGATGAAGGACCTGCCCGACACCGTGAAGGTCCGCGTCCTCATGGCCCAGGCGCTCTTCGGCAATCCGGACATCCTCCTGCTCGACGAGCCCACGAATCACCTGGACGTCGACTCGATCCTCTGGCTGGAGGAGTTCCTGCTCGACTTCCCCAACACCGTCGTGGTCGTCTCCCACGATCGGCACTTCCTGGACAAGGTGTGCACCCACATCGCCGACATCGACTTCGGCAAGGTGACCCTCTACTCCGGCAACTACACGTTCTGGTACGAGACCAGCCAGATGGCGCTCTCGCAGCGCTCGGCCTCGAACAAGAAGAAGGCCGAGCAGATCGACGACCTGAAGGCGTTCATCGCGCGGTTCAGCGCCAACGCCTCCAAGTCGAGGCAGGCGTCCTCGCGAAAGAAGCTGCTCGACAAGATCACGCTCGACGACATCCGACCGTCGAACCGCAAGTACCCCTTCATCCAGTTCAAGGCGGAGCGCGCCCTGGGCAAGGAGGTCGTGACCGTCGAGGGCCTGCGCAAGATCGTCGGCGGCGAGGTGCTGTTCGACGGGCTGAGCTTCTCCATCGCCCGGGGCGAGCGGGTCGCGCTGGTGGGTGACGACCGGGTGATCTCCACCATGCTCGACGTCCTCGCTGGCGAGTCCAAGCCCGACGCCGGCACCGTCACCTGGGGACGCTCGACGAAGGTCGCCTACTTTCCGAAGGACAACAACGCGTACTTCGCCACCGACAAGAGCGTCCTCGAGTGGCTGCGCCAGTACGCGCCCGACACGCGCGACGAGACCTTCATCCGGTCGTTTCTGGGCCGCATGCTCTTCACCTCCGACGAGGTGCACAAGAAGGTCGGGGTCCTCTCGGGAGGCGAGCGCGTGCGGTGCATGCTGTCCCGGCTGATGCTGCAGGACCCGAACACGCTGGTGCTGAATCAGCCCACCAACCACCTCGATCTCGAGTCGATCACGGCGCTCAACAACGGCCTCCTCAAGAGCGAGGCCTCGATGATCTTCTCCTGCCACGACGTGCAGTTCACGGAGTCGCTGGCCAACCGGGTCATCGAGCTGGCCGGGAAGACCACCTACGATCTCCGCATGAGCTACACGGACTATCTCGTGGACGTCGACAGGCTGGCCCGGGTCGGTCGGGCCGCGGCCTGAATCCCCGCGGCGGAGGGGTGGACCGGCTGGTGGGGAAAAGAAAGCGGCAGTACCAACGACTGTCGATCATTCCCCGCGCGATATTTGACCGGCTATCAGGTCAGCATATCGGCGATACCCGAGCTGACCTGCGAATCTCCCATTCCCCAGGGCCCCGGGGGTCTCCCCAATGCCGTCAGCAACGTGTAAGGCACCTTGGACAGGTTCTCGCCGTTGGGCGCCCCGGTCGGTCCAGGCGGACCACTGGCCAAGCGCAAGTGCTGGTCGGTCTTCAGCAGGCCGCCTGCCTTGCCCGCGACCAAGACCGGGTAGTCGTTTCCGCCGTGCGTCTGCGACTCGCCCGTGCACGAGGTGGAGTAGACCACGGAGTTGTCGAGCAGGTTCCCGGCGCCGTCGGCGCAGTTCATCATGCGCGTCAGCGTGTCGTTGAAATTGGTCATGGCGTACTTCACGCCGGTCAAGAAGCCCTGGGTTGCGTAGCCCCCCCCTTTGGGACTCCTGCGGTGCCCGTAGTCCTCATGGAAGGTGACCGGATCCAGACCTGCGTCGGCGTAGTTGCCATGGCAGGCCGCGCACGTGAACATGTAGCTGAAGACACGCGTGATGTCCGTGGCCAGCGCGAAGACAATAAGGTCGGACATCGCCTTGCTGCGCAACGCGGTGATCGATCCAACCGCGCCCATGTTGGGATAGGCCATCGCCGGATCGACGAGCTTGGTGTTCTCTGGTTGTAAAAATCAGAGATTGTTTATTGATTATCAATGTCGTCACTGGCGCGGTTGGGTGACAGTGAATGGCTGGTAAGGGAAAGTCTGGCTCTGGCTATTGGAATTCACCAAACATGAGTTGGTAGAAAATGAATGAGCGATTGTGCTGTCTGGTGTCACCTTGCCTGGTCGCTCGCTGATGCCTGGGCGGCAGGCAATGGATCAGTTCCATTTTGAACCATTGATGTGGGAGACGGGACATGCACGCACTCCCCCGCGCGCCGGTCACCTGGGACATCAGCGGGGCCCTGGCTGCCTCGAATGGATGCCCAGCAACAGCTTCGGTGCGGAGCCCGCCTTTCGCCGCCCTGGCGTCTTCATCGCCAGGCGGCGGGTGCGCACCAAGCGCCGGCTCGTCCAGCCCGCCGGTGTCGCCCAGCGCCACCAGGTCGTCGGGGGGGGGAAAGCGCCAATGATGCCTGTGCCCGCGGGACGCGGTACGCCTCGAGGATATCGCCGGCGTAAATCCATTGACGGGCCCCCCGAACATCGACGATTGTCTGTTTTCGGACTCGAAGTGAGAGGAGTTTCATGACTCACGCGAAGATCGGCAGCGTTCTGTTGTTAGTGGGCGCGGCGATAGCCAGCGGCTGTACCGCGAGCTCCAGCGCGCCGGGCGGCACCGGTGGGACGAATTCGACGGCGGGAACCGGCGGTGGCGTCGATGCGTCGTCGTCCGGTGGCGCGGGCGGGGTCGGTCAATCGGGTGCCGGCGGGAGCGTCGGTGGCTCAGGGGGCGGTAGCGCCGGCATGAGTGGTGACGGCTCCGGCATGGATGGTCTGGCAGGAACTGGCGAGGTCGGCGACGGATCGTCCGGCGAAACGGGGGCGACCTTCACGCGCAGGCACGGCAAGAGCCCCGGTTGCGCGATGTCCACCACCGGGTTTACCGGTCAACAAAAGGTGACCATTCCCGTCTGCACAGGGTGCAGCGCCAAGACCGGCAATTGCCCGCGCGATTGCATCGCGCCCGAGTTCGCGCCCGGGGGAACTTCGGTCGTGGGAAGCACGAACTTTACTAGCCGAACGTTCAGCGTGCAGCTGCCCGCCGGATACCAGGCGGACACGGCGTATCCGTTGTACCTGGGAGCGGGCGGGTGCAGTTCCGGAGCAGCCGGTTTCACCCCGCCTGGCACAACCGGCGCGATCATCGCATCGCTGGCCATCCTTACGCGAGACGGAGGGGCGGCCGCCGACGCAACCTGCTTCTCCGACGGGGGAATCGCCTGCGCCGGCACCGCCGCCAACATTCCGCTGTGCGTGAACGGTCCGGAGATGCCTTACGTGCGCGGCGTCCTGAGCTACCTCGAATCGCACTTCTGCGTGGATCTCGACAGGGAGACCATGGGTGGCGTCAGCAGCGGCGCGTGGGAGGCGATGACGCTGGGGTGCGGGGATGCCGACCAGCTGCGCGGCTTTGTTTCCATCGACGGCGGCAAGCGGGAACATCGCTGGCCGTGCACGGGACCGATGGCTGCCATGATGTTTGCGAACACCGGAGACACCACCGGCAATCCGATCGGGCCGTTGCCCCAGATCGACCCCATCCATCTGGACAGCTATGGTTCCGCGCCCGAACGAGATTCGCTGCTGGTTCGCAACGGCTGCAAAGGGACCGCCACCGAGGTGTACGACCCGGCCTATCCTCTGTGTGTCAAGTACACCGGCTGCCCGGCGGCCTATCCCGTCGTCTGGTGTCCTCTGCCAGGCGGGCACACGAACACAGTCGTGGGCAACACCGAATACAGGAACGCTTTCTGGCCGTTCTTGAAGTCGCTGCCGCCTCCGCCGTAAAGCTGCGCAAGCGGCCTGCTGTGGGGGGGGGCCCCAGGCTCGTTCACTCGGCGCCGGACTGGTGGGCGTCGCGGCCGACGGCGTGAGCGAGCTGGACGCGGGCGATGGCTCAACGACGTGCGAGTTGACCAGCGCGAGGCGGCTCGCGTGAGGTCGGTCTGGGCGTCGCTGACCTCGACAAAGGTGGCTTTGCCGTTGCGAAACAGATCCCGCCGCACGCGATAGCCCTCCTCGGCGACGCTCAATCCTCGGCGCGTATGTGGCCGCGCCCGAGCGGTGTCGACGCCGCGCCCGTCCGACGACGACGGCGGCGGTGGCGCGTTGGTGACGGGCGGCGTGCTGCCCGATTCCACGATGATACGGAAGGCCTCCGGCCATGTCCTTGACGACTACATTCGTAGTTGACAAGCCGGAGACGATCGACGACACCTGTAGTCGTAGAGGCCGCCGCCGGGAAGCCCGGCTACAGAGGGAGGCCGCTGCTCTCGTCGAACAGCGACACCGGAGACCATCGACAACCGATCAGGGAGCCAGAGCATGAACAAGATCGAAAAGACGTTTTTCCGCGCTGCGCACGCCGTTGCCCTGGCCGGGCTGGCGTCGGCCGCCTGCAGCCACGCCACCGCAACCCTGGAACGGCCCGGATCCGGACTGGTCATCCAGTCATCGACGCTGTTCCCCGAGACCATCGAGTACGACGCCAGGCGCGGCAAGTTCCTGCTGGGATCCTTCCGGGAAGGGGCGATTTACCAGGTGAACGCCGACGGGACCACGTCGGTGGTGGTCAGCGATCCCCGGCTGTGCTCGGTCCTGGGTATCGCCGTGGACCCCGGGCGGCAGCGTGTCTGGGCGGTCAATGCCGACCTGGGCGCCAGCACCAAACCGAGTGCTGCGGGACCGAAGAAGCTGGCGACGGTGGGCGTGTACGACCTGGTGACGGGGACGCCGCTGGGCTACTTCGATCTGGCGCCGCTGCTGGCGGGACCTCATCTGCTAAATGGCATCGCCCTGGACGGCGCCGGGAATGCTTACGTCTCCGATAGTTTCTCGCCTGCGCTGTACCGCATCGACACCGACGGCCACGCCCGCGTCTTTCTGCGCAGCGACCGCTTCACCGGGAAGGGAGTCAACTTGAACGGCGTGGTCGTGCACCCTGATGGCTACCTCCTGGTCATCAAGAAGAGCGACGGTGTACTTTTCAAAGTGCCGCTGGCGCATCCCGAGCAATTCTCAGCGGTGCAGATTGGCCAGCCCCTCGTCGGCGGCGACGGACTCTTGCTGGCGGGTGCGCAGTCGATGGTGGTGGTCGCCAACAAGACGCCCGACACGGCGTCAAACGCAGCCTTCGTCCTCTCCAGTACGGACGGTTGGCAGTCTGCGCGGCTCGTCGGCCAGCAGCCGCTGGGCGACGTCTATCCGACCACCGCGGTGCTCCGCGATGGAAGAATCTACGCCGTCTCCAGCAAGCTGAACCAGTTGCTCCTGGCGCCCGCCGATCAACAACAAGAGCTGCGCGTGCAAGCGACCATCCGGTTCATCGGCAAGGTGACCCGCTGAGGCGGCCGAAGCTGCCCCGGTACGTGGGCCAAGCAGGCGCCGGCGCCACCCACGACCGGAGTCTCATCCAGTGAAGGCGCGGTCGGCCCGGATGTCCGCTCGGGATGCGGGCCTATTTCAGTTGCGTGAACGCCGCGGTCCGCGAGATCGGGACGATTAGAGGGGACGTCACCTTGCCGCCGGGAGACAGCGAGCCCTGGAGCGATCCCGCGGCTTCGCTGCACAAGCCCGTGAGGCAGCCCGGCGTCGCGCCACCGGGCGTGCAGTGGTGCGCGGCATCGCAGATGACGCACTCGGAAGTGCCCTTGTCCGTGTCGTCGAAGCAGCAGACGCCGTAGGACATCACGCCCTTCCGCATCGGCACGTCTTGATAGCAGGCCGTGCCGTCGGGGACCTCGTTGTTGTCGAGCGCGCTCCGCGTGACGTCCGTCGGCGCGGCGCCCTCGGGGCCCAGCTCGCCGAGGCAGCCCGCGACGGTGGCGAGCGTCGAGAAGAGTCCGAAGATCACCAGCGCGCATGCCGGCCGCCACGTTCGATACTTCAGGTTCATGCTCCATCCTCCCCATGCGCTGTTGTGGGCGCTCACGAAGAGGAACGCGGGCTGCGGCGCGATATTCCCCGGTGAGGCCGCGCGGAAACGAGTTACCTCTTTGCCTCAGACGCCCGCGAACCATTCATAGCCGAGATCTTCCCAGTACCCGCCGGTGCGGACGGGCTGGAAGACCACCTCGTCCACCCACTTCACCATCTTGTAGCCGAGCTTCACCGCCGAATAGAGACGGAGCGGCGCGCCCTCCTCCGACGTCATCGCGGCGCCGTTGCGGCCATAGGCGAGGATGGTTTGTGGATGCTCGGCGCTCTCGCGATCCCAGCTCGAGTAATAGGGAACCTCCGGACCATCCTGGGAGGGCTGACCCCGCTCGAAGCTGCGGAACTCGACGAACCTGGCCCGCGGGTCGGCGCCACAGAGCCGGGCAAGCTCGGCGACGCGCACGCCGTGCCAGGAGGCAACCGCCGACCATCCCTCGACGCAGTGGTGCCGCACCCGGAACTGCGTCGACGGCAGCCGCTTCAGCTGGGCAAGGGAGAGATCCAGCGGCTTTGCCACCAGGCCGTGCACGCGCAGCCTCCAGCCCTCGGGCGCGTCGGGATAATCGTCACCCACTTTGTAGAGGGGAAATTCGCCCGCGGCGGTGACCGCGCTGGCGGGCTCTTCGCGCGCGTGTTTTCCCGGCCGGAAGAGGCCACGCTGCACGCGATCGTTCAGCCGCTCCGTCAGCCCGAGAACGCCTCTGTGCGGCTTCGAGGCGTCGCACGCCAGCGGGAGCAGCGCAAAGCGCAGGACCGTGCGTCTCGAGACCCTCACGTGCGGCGGCCTCCGGTGAAGATCGAGGCCAGCGCCCGGGGATGAAGGAGCACCAGCACCAGGTGCGCCACCGTGAACGCGAGCAGCGCCGCGAGGCCGAGCAGGTGGACGGCGCGTGCTCCTTCGTAACCCCCGAACAGCGCAGCGATGAGCGAGAGCTGGACGGGCTTCCAGAGCGCGAGGCCGGAGAACACCTCCACGGCGCCAAGAACGATCGCGAGCGTGTAAGCGAGACGCTGCAGACCGTTGTAGAACTCTTGCTCGGGCGGCGATTTGCGCAGGCGCACGTACCAGGCCAGGGTCTGCAGGGCATTGCGGCCGTCGCGCCCCGGCTGGAAGGCGCGCCGGCGCCACTCGCCGGAGACGGCCATCCAGACCAGGTACACCAGTGCATTGGCGACGAAGAGC
>DATLVT010000155.1:0-4241 GCA_035577105.1 Polyangia bacterium | reverse complement strand
TCTGCCAGGCGGGCATGATCTACCGGCCGGTGCGCGAGCGCGACCCGGTGGCGGTGGTCGACGCGCTGATGGGCGGGGTCAAGAAGGGTGGCTATGACGAGACGGCGGTGACGTCGCTGTCGACGGCGGACTATTCCTGCGTGACGCCGCTGGTGAAGGCGGCCATGGCCAAGCTGCGCGACGAGAAGGTGTCACTGTCGGTCTCGTCGCTGCGCGCGTACGGGCTGAACGAAGATCTCCTGGGCGAGATGGCCAGCATGCGCGCCGGTGGTTTGACCTTTGCCCCGGAGGCCGGCACGCAGCGCATGCGCGACGTCATCACCAAGAACGTCACCGAGGACGACATCATCGAATCAGCGCACCGCGTGTTCGGGCGCGGTTTCCAGCGCATGAAGCTGTACTTCATGATCGGCCTGCCGACCGAGGAGGATCTGGACGTCCAGGGCATCGTCGACACCGCGGCCCGCGTGCAGGAGATCGGCCACCGTTATCAAAAATCGTCCGCGGTGACGGCGTCGGTCTCCACGCACGTCCCCAAGCCGCACACCCCCTTCCAGTGGGCGGCCATGGACAGCGAGGCGGAGACGGCGCGCAAGCAGGGCCTGCTGGCCGAGGCGGCGCGCAAGCGGCGCGTCGAGCTGAAGACGCACGAGAACCATCAGTCGCACATCGAGGGGATCTTCTCGCGCGGGGATCGCGCGGTGGCCGAGGTGCTGGAGGCGGCGTTTCGGCTGGGCTGCCGGTTCGACGGCTGGGACGACGTGCTGCGGGTCGAGCTGTGGGACCAGGCCATCGAGGAGACGGCGGCGCGCACCGGCGTCGACGTCTCACGTTACCTGGGGACCATCCCGGTGACGGCGCGCCTGCCCTGGGATCACATCGACATCGGCCTGGAGCCGGATTTTCTGCTGAAGGAGTATCGAAAGGCGCTGAAGGATCGGCTGTCGCCTCCCTGTGGCAAGCCGTACAAGCAGCTGCTGCACGCCAACAACGTGGCCGACGCCGAAGCCGGCGCCAAGCAGAAGCTGATCTGTTACGACTGCGGCATCGCCTGCGATCTGGACGCCATGAAGACCGAGCGTCTTTTCTATCTGCGGCGCATGAACGCCTGGACCAAGCCGGTGGTCGCCACCCCAGGCCTGGCGACGCCGGCCGAGCGACCGGCGGAGGGGCCCAGGGCCAAGGGTCCGTCCGCCCGGCCGCAGCCCACCAGCCGCATCGTGCAGGGGGCGCCGGAGCGCTATCGCCTGCGGTACACCAAGCGCGGGCGGGTGGCCTACCTGGGGCACCTGGATCTGATCCGGCACCTGCCGCGGATCTTTCGGCGCGCCGGACTGGACCTGTTCTATTCGGTGGGCTTTCATCCCAAACCGGACCTGTCGTTCGGTCCGGCCCTGGGCCTGGGGATCCCCTCGCTGGGCGAGCTGCTGGACGTCCGCCTCACCGATCGGCTTTCGCCCGACGAGCTGTTGCGGCGGCTGGCGCCGGTGTCGCTGGACGGCGTCGAGTTTCTGGCGGCGGCGGCGCTGGGCGAGGGCGACCGGGTCCTGGGCCGGGTCATCACGCAATCCGAGTTCGCCGCCCGGCTGCCGGTGGACGCCGCCGGCGACCTGGACGCCGCGCTGGCCATCTTCGCCTCGGGCGAGGCGCCGCTGCGGGCGCGCCGTTTTTCCGACGGGGCGGCGGCCCGCCGGCGGACCGGTGCCGCCGCCAGCCCCGAGCGCGGCGGGCGCAGCGGCGGCCTGGATCGCATCATCGACGTGCGCCAGTCGCTGCTGTCGCTGGCGCCGCTGGAAGATGCCTCGCTGCGCCGATCGCTGGACTGGCCGGATGGCCCGCTGATCCGTTTTCGGGTGGCGGTCAGCCATGAAGGCAGCGCCCGGCCCAGCGAGGTGATCACCGCGCTGTTCGGCCCGGCGCTGGCCGCCCGCGCCGAGCTGGCCCGCCTGGCGCTGTGGAGCAGCGATCCCGGCGGCGCCAGGACCTTGATCGACCCCCTCGACGTCCCGGCCCTGCGCCAGCGAACGATCCAGGCGGTCGCCTTCAACGACGACGTCACGACGATCGCCGCCACGTTGTGATCGAAACCTTCGCTCTCACCAAGCGGTACGGCGACAAGACGGCCCTCGACCGCCTGAGCCTGCGCGTGGAGGCCGGCGAGGTGATGGGCTTTCTGGGTCCGAACGGTTCGGGCAAGACCACCACCATCCGGTTGCTGATGGGCCTGCTCCGCCCGACGGAGGGCCGGGCCACCATCCTGGGCCGGGACTGCCACGGCGACGCCGTCGCCTTGAAGCGCGACGTCGGCTATCTGCCCGACGAGCCGTTTCTGTATCCCTATCTGTCAGGCCTGGAAATCCTGGAGCTGGTGGCCGGGCTGCACGGTTTCTCGCGTGCGGAGACGCGGCGGCGGGCTGGCGTGGCCGCCGAGCAGATGGGGCTGGGCGAGGCGGCCACGGCCTATTCGATCACCTATTCGCTGGGGATGAAGAAGCGACTGGCGCTGGCCATGGCCCTGGTGCACGAACCGCAGGTCTTGATCCTGGACGAACCGACCAACGGTCTGGACCCGCGCGGGGCGCGCGAGATGCGCGAGACGATTGGCCGCCTGGCGGCGACCGGACGGACGGTGTTCTTGTCGACGCATCTTTTGGAGGCCGCCGAGCGTCTGTGTCATCGGGTGGCCATCATTCGTCGGGGGGTGTTGCAGGCGGTGGGCGCGCCGGCCGAGCTGCGGGCGCGTTACGCGGCCGCCCCCGACGTCAGCCTGGAAGACCTCTTCCTGCAGGTCACCGAGGGCTGAACGTGCGCGCGGCGACGCCGACCCTGCGCGTGGCGTTGCTGCTGACGCGCTTTCGCGCGCGCTATCTGTGGAACGCGCTGCGCTCGCGCCGGACGCGCCTGCCGGTGCTGGTGGTGGTGGTCAGCATCGTGTCATCGCTGGCCTACGTTGGCCTTTTTTGTCAGGCCTTCGCCGTCATGCTGGAGGCGACGGATCTGCGCGGCCAGGCGGCGGCCCTGGCCCTGATCGTGGGGACAATCGTGCTGGGCGGGTTCGCCGCCAAGGCCGCCGGCAGCGACGCCGTGCTGGCCGGCTCGCCGGAGAATGAATTCTTGCTGTCGCGCCCGGTGACGCTGCCCAGCCTGGTCGTGGCCCGCTGTCTGTCGGACGCGGCGACCGATCCGGTGGGGGCGCTGTTCATCTTTCCCGTGCTGGCGGCGGCGGCGTTGATCTGGAACCTGGGCGGCGGCGCCTTGCTCGCCGCGGCGCTGACGTCGCTGCTGGTCCAGGTCGGCGTGTCGGCGGCGTCGCAGGCGCTGCAGATCGCCGTCGTGCGATTCGTCAAGCCGCGGCGGCGACGCACGGCCTGGGTGGGGCTGCGCCTGGCGGCGTCGCTGGCCCTGGCGTCGCTGTGGATGACCAGCACCTGGGTGCTGCGGGCGCCGGCGCGCTTCGCGGCGACGGTGGCACGGGCGGCGGCCTGGCTGGACTGGTCGCCGGGCGGTCTCATCGTTCGCCCGCTGGTGGCGATCGATCTGGGCGATCGGTGGGGTGTGGTCTGGGGATTGACCGGCGTGGCGGCGGCGACGGCGGCGGCCGTGGGGATCGCCGTGTGGGTCGCCCGCAAGGCCGGCATGCACGGCTGGGAGCAGGCCGGCGCCACCTGGGCCGAGGCGGGCGCGCAGAGCGTGGCGCTGTCACAGCGTCCACCGACCGCGGCCACCAAGGACCTGCGCCTGTTGCTGCGCGATCGATCGCAGTTGCTGGCGCTGGTGGCCATGCCGGTGATCTTCGTGGGCGTGCAGATCTTCGGCGCCGCCGGGTGGAGCTGGTCGACCGAGTCGGTCCAGCGTGTGTCGTATCTGTCGTTCTCGCTCTGTCTTTACATGGCCACCATCGGGCCGCTGGCCCACATGCAGTCAGAGCGACGCGCCTTCTGGATCTTGCTGACGGTGCCGACGTCGCTGGGGCGCCTGATGGCGGCCAAGGCGCGCACCTGGTCGCTGATCGTGGGCGGCGTGGCGGTGCTGGTCTTCACCGGTCTTTCGGCGGGGGCGCCGCCGGCGGGGGCCTGGGCCTTCGCCGGAACGGGGATGCTGGTGGTGGCTGGTGCGGTCGGGATGACCTGGCTGGCGGTGGCGCTGGCCTGTCACGCCGCCGATCTGTCGGACGATCACCGGCCCGCCGTTGGCCCGACGACCATCTACCGGTTTCTGCTGGTGGGCGGGCTTTACAACCT
>DATLVT010000154.1:0-3219 GCA_035577105.1 Polyangia bacterium | reverse complement strand
TGTCCAAGGTAGATAAGCGGCGTCAGCAAGACGGCCATGACCAGCTTGCCGACGTAGTTGTTGGCGGCGTTGCTGACGATGAAGTTCATCGGCCGTGACCCCACCAGGAACACGAAGCTGACCGCCAGGCTGTCGATCATCTGCGACAGCACCGTCGAGCCTGTGGCGCGCAGCCACAGGAAGCGATGTCCGGTCACGCGGCGAAGGAGATAGAAGACGCTGATGTCCAGCATCTGGCCGACCAGAAACGCGGTCAGCGAGGCGACGTACAGACGCGCCGAGGTTCCGAAGGCCCCGCGAAAGACGGCGTCGGGGATGGGAGAGTCCGGGCTGGTGGGCAGGTGCAGGGCCTGAGTGATGACCGCCCAGACGAACACCGCCGCTCCCAGGCCCACGAAGGTCAGCCGGCGGGCGCCGTGGGTGCCATAGAACTCGTTGACCAGATCGGTCAGCACGAAGGTCAGCGGGAAGGGGATGATGCCAGAGGAGAAGCTTCGCCCGCCCAGCACGAAGAACTTGCCGCCGATGAAGTCGCCGGTGATCAGCGCCGCGACGAAGATCGCCGTCAGCCAGACGAAAAAGCGTTGTTTCCGATCCACGCCGGCCGAGATTAGTGCACCGCTCTCGAAATAGCATCACGTTCGGCCGACGATCCGCGCCAGCCGCTTCGTTGCTCCTCCTCACAATACCTTCGGGTATTCCTCGTCGTCTCGCCTCGCGGCCGGCGCGGCTTGTCGGCCTCGGCGTTGACGCTATTTCGAGAGCGGTGCACTAGCGCACGACGCCCCTAAAACGGAAACGCCGTCACGAAGTAATACTGCGTCGACCCACCCGTCGACAGACCCTGGGCCACGCCCAGCTGGACCTGGGTATAAAGGTAGTACGCCAGGTGCAGCTCCAGTCGCAGCTCGCCGCCCACGCCGTACTTGAGATCCCGCGGATTGAACCCGCCCAGGAAGGCGTTTCCAGCGTCACCGTACACCGCGCCGTTCACCCGGCGCAGGTAGACCGGGAACGTTCCATAGCCGCGCTCCAGCCAGAGCAGCGGAAAGCGATATTCGGCCGACAGGAGGTGGTACTGGTCGCCGGAGAAGCTGCCCGGTTTATAGCCGCGCAGAAACAGACAGCACTGGTGCCGGTTGAGGAACAGCGAACGCACCAGATCCTGCTCGGCGAAACCCCCGACGGCGAACCCCGACCGCTTGTCACCGATGCCGACGCCGCCGCTGTAAAGCAGGGCCAGCGCGTGCAGCTTGGCCCAGGGCGGGGTGAGGTACTCGATCCACAGCCAGTTGAGCTCGGTGGTGGTGAACTTGCTGCCCAGGGACGGCGACGACACGCTGAGGGTCAGCTGCAGCCGCCGTCCCTCTTGCGGGCTGACCGAGTAGGCCCAGCTGTGCGCGTTGGAGAAGCTCCAGCTGATGTACGCGCCCGCGTTCGGTCCGGTCTCGGGCGCCACGGAGATGCCCGCGCGCGGATCGGCGACCGGCATTGGATCGGCGGGCGCGTAGGCGGAATATTGATAACCGAACGACAGGTCGGACGAGCGATCGGGCTTGCGCAGGATCGGCAGCCCCATCCCGGCGCTGGCGCTGGCCGAGTGCTGGCGATAGGCGTGGTTGACGTGATCGATGACCAGACCGCCCGCCATCAGCGACGTGCGGGTCAGCGTCAGCCCCAGCGACGGCCACAGGCCCAGGTAGGTATAGTCCAGCCGCAGCGAGGCGTCCCCGTCCGTGGGAATCAGCGTGTTGATCGAGACGCCGTGATTGCCGACCGGATCGCCGACGGTGGTGTTGACGCCCAGGCTGGCGCCCAGGCCCAGCGGATCGGAGGGCAGGCTGATCTCCCAGGTGCGCGGGTACATGTACTTCCACGGGTGGTAGGGGACAATTCGCTCCACGGTGGCGTCGGCCGCGGCTTGCTCGTCGGCGGGAACAGCGTCCGGGGTGTCGGTCTCACCGGCCAGGGTGGCGGCGGCGTCGGGGCGGGGGTTGGCGTAAGGCTGGGCTTCGGGCCAGGTCCCGGGTTGATACGGCGTCGTGAACAGATCGAATCCTTGCGACGTGAAGCCGGTGAACACCAGGCGCCCACCATCGGGCGACACCGCCGGCTGAAAGGCGCCGGTCAGCACGTTGGTCACCTGATAGAGCCGTTCGGTCTGCAGGTCGAGGGCGAAGATGTTGTAGATGCCGGTGCGGTCCGACGAGAACAGCAGGTAACGCCCGTCGGGCGAGAAGCGCGGATCCAGCTCCATGGCGCGGTCGCGCCACAGGGCGCGGTCGGTGCCCGAATCCAGATCATAAATGTGGATGTCGCGGAATCCGCCCTGCTTCCAGCGCGAATAGGCGATGCGCCGGCCGTCGGGCGACCAGGCCGGCGTGTAGGCCACCCCCGGTTGGTCGCCGGTCAGCACCTTGGCCGGCCCGCCCTCGATGGGACACATGGCCAGCTGACGCATCCCCTCGCTGGCCGTCGTGTAGGCCACCCATTTTCCGTTGGGCGACACGTCCGGTTCGTGGGCGCGCTGGCCGTGGGTCAGCTCCGCCATCTCGCCTGAATCGATGTCGTACCGAAACAGATCGTCCCACGCCAGGTGCGAGCTGCCCGAGATCCGGCGGCTCACCGGCAAGTAATTCGTTCGGTGAAAAACCAGCGATCGCCCGTCGGGCGTGGGCGTCGCCGCGCCGGCGCCGTGAACCTCGCCCAGGACCTTGCGTCGCCCGGTGGCCGGATCCAGCAGGACGAAGGCGGGCGCGCTGGTGGTATTTTCCCGGTGATAGACCACGCCGCGTCCGTCGCGGAAATAGCGCGGCGTCAGCCCCTCGCCGCGCGGACCGGGGTTGTCGAAGGTCAGGCGGGTGATGCTGGTCAGGCCGCGCCGACGCGCCTCCTCTTCCTGCAGGGAATAGCGGCGCTGCATGGAGGCCTTCCAGGCCTCCCAGACATCTTCGTACCCGACGCCGACCGCTTCGCGGGCAACGCGGTTCATCGCCCCCGGGATGAGGCGACTGCCATAGCGGTGCGAGATCTCGCGGATCTTCTCGGGGCCGTAGGTGTCCTCGAAGAAACGGAGCAGGCTGGAGCCATAGAGATACGCCGCTGTTCCCTGCGGGAAGACCAGCGGGCCGTTCGACACCGCCGCCAGATCGAGCAGGGAATTCTCCAGAAAGGGCGCCCGCAGGTACATGTCGTAAAAACTGCTGCGCAGGCGTCCTC
>DATLVT010000153.1:0-4137 GCA_035577105.1 Polyangia bacterium | reverse complement strand
AGGAATCTGGGCCTGGTTCTGCGCGGGACGAACGGCGGCCACGCGAACCTCAAAGTTGATCGGGTCGGTCTTGATGGTCTTCGAGAAGCGCAGCTGCGGGTTGCGGTGGAAGACCTCGCCCAGGATGCCGTGGAAGGCCATGCCGGCGCCCAGGAACGGCACAACCGCGCCGCCGAAGACGTCCCAGGTATATCCGGCCGTGACGTCGACGATGTCCGATTCCATCTTGACGAAGGCGTGACGGAGACGGAGGTTCCGGTTGTTCTGCGCAGACTCCGTGGGCGGCGTGGTGGGAACCGAGGTACCCAAGGTGGTGCCCATGAAGTCCGCTTCGATCACGGCGCTCGACTTGACGCCGTTCATCTCCGGCGCGTTCAGGCGGAACCCGAAGCGGGAGTTGTTGCCGAACATCTGGGTGCGGCCATTCAGGGCGTTGAGGCTGGGTTGGCCAGTGGGAGACGTTGCTCCCATCGGCGTGGTCGGCGGCCGCGGAATCGGGGTCTGGCCGGCGCCCTCGGGCAGGACCGAGGTGTTGTCGCGGATGATGTCCAGCTGAGCGAAGCCGTAGATCGTGAACTGAAACTTGTTGGCGCCAGTCGGCGGCGGCGCTGCCTTCGGCGGCGGCGGCTCGGGCACCGGCACCGGGATCGGCGCTGAGGCGGCCGGCGGCGCGGCCGAAGGCGGGGACTCCGCCGGGGCGGCGGCGGGCGCTTGGGCTTGCGCGACCGCCGTGACCAGCAAAACCGGCACGGCCGCGAGGCTCATGAGAATACGTTGATTCATGTTCGGTCTCCTATGCTGTCATGGGGGGGCGATAGCCCCGTGGCTGCGGATGAGGCCCCCTCTTTCGCACACCAGGCTACAGAACGCAAGCGCTGCTACTGATTTCTGCTCAAGCGGATGGTCAGGATGTCAGGTCAGGACAGCTGCCAAAAGTTCAGCGCCTATTGGTTCACACCGCTGGCCAGAAACCCGCCATCGACCACCAGCACTTCGCCGTTCACGAAGCTGGCCGCCTCCGACGACAGGAAGATCGCCGCGCCGGACAGTTCTTCGACTTTTCCGAACCGTTTCATCGGCGTGCGCAGTAGAAATTCGCGCCCGCGTTCCGACCCGTCCAGCAGCGCTTGATTCAACGCAGTCCGGAAAACCCCGGGAGCGATCGCGTTCACGCAAACCCCGCGTGGACCCCACTCGATGGCCAGCGATTTGGTCAGCGCGGCGACCGCCGCTTTGCTGGCGCCGTAGGCCGCCACCTCGTACAGGGCGACGAAGGACGAGAGCGATGCAATATTGATGATGCGCCCGTACCCGCGTTCCAGCATGTGGCGCCCGAAGACCTGGCAACCACGCAGGGTGCCGGTGAGGTTGGTCTCCAGGATGTCCCCCCATTCGGCGTCGCTGACGTCCACGGTCGGCGTGCGTTTGGTCTTCCCGGCACAGTTAATAAGGATGTCGACCTTGCCGAAGGCGGCCACCGTCTGGGACAGCAGCGCCTCCAGCGATGGGCGTTCCTTGACATCCGAAGTGACCCGCAGGGATCGGCGGCCGATCTTTTCGATCTCGCCCGCGGTGGCGTCGACCTCGTTCGCGCGCCGGGACGACGCCACCACGTCGGCGCCAGCATGGGCCAATCCCAGCGCCAGGGTGCGGCCGATGCCCGAGGTCCCTCCGATGACGACGGCCACCCGGCCGCCAAGGTCAAATCCCGAATAGCTCATCTGCTCTGGCTCCTTGTCTCGTCGTCCCGTTGTCCCGTCGTCTCGTCTGGGCCACCCCATTTCGCCGGCGCCGGTCGGCTTGACTCGCCGGTCGGTGCCGCGTACGGTGCCGTGCTTAACACGAAAGGCGCGATGAGTGGCCGGCATTGTCGGAGCTCGTCGACGGTCAGCGGACAGTCAGCGAATGAGCGACAGCCTGACGCTTCACGAGGATAGGCTCTTCTCCTCCGACCCGGTTCAGCGGGCCATCGCCCGGCGCCTTTACCAGGCCGTGCGGTCGCTGCCCATCGTCAGCCCCCACGGTCACACCGATCCGCAGTGGTTCGCCGACAACGAACCGTTTCCTGATCCGGCGCGCCTGCTGATCGTTCCCGACCACTATGTCTTTCGCATGCTGTACAGCCAGGGCATCTCCCTGGAGTCGCTGGGCATCCCGCGCGCCGACGGCCAGCCGGTGGAGACCGACCCGCGCAAGATCTGGCGCCTGTTCTGCGAGAACTGGTCTCTGTTCCGCGGCACGCCGACCCGGATGTGGTTCGAACACGCGCTGCAGACGGTGTTTGACGTCCGGGAGAGACCGTCGGCGTCCAGCGCCGATCGCATCTACGACCGCATCGCCGAATGCCTTCCCCGCGACGAGTTCCGCCCGCGGGCGCTGTTCGAGCGGTTCAACATCGAGGTGCTGGCCACCACCGAATCGCCGCTGGATCGCCTGCTGTCGCACCAGAAGCTGCGGTCGTCGGGATGGAAGGGGCGCATCGTCTCGGCGTTCAGGCCCGATCCGGTGGTCGATCCTGAATTCGACGGGTTCGTCGCCAACGTGGCCCAGCTGGGCGAGCTGACCGGCGAGGACACGGCGACCTGGTCCGGCTACCTGGACGCGCTGGCCAACCGGCGCGTCTTCTTCGCCAGCCTGGGCGCGACGTCGACCGATCATGGCCACCCCAGCGCCGCCACGTTCGACCTGCCGCGCGGCGAGTGCGAGGCCCTGTTCGCCAAGGCGCTGGCAGGAGCGGCCACGCCTGCAGAGGCCGAGCGCTTCCGGGGCCAGATGCTGACCGAGATGGCCCGCATGAGCGTCGACGACGGCCTGGTGATGCAGATTCACCCTGGTTCATTCCGCAACCACAACGCGGCCCTGTTGCGCGCCTTCGGTCGCGACAAGGGCGCCGACATTCCCACGCCCACCGATTACGTGCGCGCCCTGCGGCCGCTGCTGGAACGTTTCGGCAGCGATCCCCGACTGTCCCTGATCGTCTTCACCCTGGACGAATCGGCCTACGCGCGCGAGCTGGCGCCGCTGGCCGGCCATTATCCGGCGCTGAAGCTGGGCCCGCCCTGGTGGTTTTACGACAGCCCCGAGGGGATGCGTTTCTTCCGCGAGCGCACCACGGAGACGGCTGGCTTTTACAACACCGTCGGCTTCAACGACGACACCCGCGCCTTCCTGTCCATCCCCGCCCGTCACGACGTCGCCCGCCGCATGGACTGCGCCTTCCTGGCCCAGCTGGTGGCCGACCACCGGTTGCCCGAAGACGAGGCGCAGGAGGTGGCGATCGACCTGGCCTACAAGTTAGCGAAACGCGCCTACCGCCTCTGAGGAGAGTTCACCTTAGAAGATCTCCCTCTCCCGCTTGCGGGAGAGGGGCGGGGTGAGGGCCATGGGCGCGCGCGCTGCCTGTCCGGACCTCACCCGACGCCTGCGGCGTCGACCTCTCCCGCTTCGCGGGCGAGGTACAGACAAACGGTGGGGATCGAGACGCGCGCGTTAGTTGCCGGCGAGCTTGTGGACCTCGGAGAAATAGACATCGGTCCACTTGGCGGGCTTGGTCTTGAGGATGCCGACCTTGAACATGAACTCGGCGAACTTCATCGTGCCCCAGGGGGTCGTCGAATACTTCACGTTGGGGTTCTTCAGGATCTCGACCAGGTCGTCGGGGGACAGCTTTTCCTTGGTGGCGTCGAGGTAGATCTGGGCCGCCTTCTTCTTGTCCTTGGCGATGAGGTCGTTGGCGTCGTTCATGGCCTTGACCAGCGAGGCGATCAGCTTGGGGTTGCCGTCGTGGAACTTCGTGGTGGTGAAGACCACACCGTTCGACGCGGGGCCGCCCAGCACGTCGGTGGACTTGACCACCGCGCGCACGCCCGGCAGCTTCTGCTCCAGCGTCTGATAAGGCTCCAGCGAGAAGTGACTGTTGACCTCGCTGACCCCGCTGGCCAGCGCGATCTGCGCGTCGGGGTGGCCCATGGTGACGGTCATGGGATCCAGCTTCGAGCGCTCCTGCTCGCCCAGATATTTCTCGGCGGCCATTTGCAGGACGATGGCCTGCGTCGACACCTTGACGGTGGGGACGGCGATCTTGTCGGCCGTGGTGAAATCCTTCAGCGTCTTGATCTTGTCGTTGCGGGTCAGCAG
>DATLVT010000152.1:0-3311 GCA_035577105.1 Polyangia bacterium | reverse complement strand
CTATTATCATTCCTGCGCGGTTCGCAGGACCGGCGAGGTGGTGTGTTGGGGCAACAGTCAACTTGTCGGCGGAAGCGCTGCAGACTCATCGGTGCCTGTGGCCGTTGCCGGCCTTTCCGACGTGCTATCCATGGCGGCAGGCGGGGTCCACACGTGCGCGGTTCGCCGGACCGGACAGGTGGTGTGCTGGGGCTTCGGCAGCTTCGGGCAACTGGGAGACGGACAATCGGCGGACTCACCGGTGCCTGTCGCCGTCACGGGCCTTTCCGACGCCGTGTCCATCGCGGTGGGCTACTATCATTCGTGCGCGGTCCGCCGAACCGGCGATGTCGTCTGCTGGGGCAACGGCTCCGACGGCCAGCTTGGAAACGGAGGGATGACCGACTCTCCCGTGCCGGTTGCCGTCACCGCCCTTTCCGACGCCGTGTCCGTAGCGGCGGGATCCGATCACAACTGCGCAATTCGCCAGACAGGAGAGATCGTGTGTTGGGGAAACGGACCGCTCGGAAACGGAGCCGCGGCAGATATCTATCCCGTGCCGGTTGCGGTCAAGGGCATTTCCGGTGTTTTGTCCGTCTCTGCAACCAACAGTGGCACGTGCGCGGTACGAATTGGCGGTCAAGTCGTCTGCTGGGGTTACGGCGGCTTCGGCCAACTTGGGATCGGAAGCTTGGCAGACTCCTTCTTCCCCGCCCCCGTTACAGGGCTGTCCGATGCCGTGTCTGTCGCGGCTTCCGACACACACACGTGCGCTGTTCGGGCGACGGGTGGCGTGGTCTGCTGGGGCTACGGGGATCATGGCCAACTTGGGACCGGAAGCTCGGCTGATTCTCCCGTGCCTGCGGCGGTCACAGGCCTCCCCAACGCCACATCCATCGCCGCGGGGCTGTATCATACGTGCGCGGTCCGCGGCACGGGGCAGGTCGTTTGTTGGGGCGACGGAAAGTATGACCAACTCGGGAACGGGAGCTCGGTCTCGTCGCCGGTGCCTGTGGCCGTCACCGGCCTTTCCGATGCCGTTTCCATCGGCACCGGATGGGATCACACGTGTGCCATTCGTGGGACTGGGCAAGTGGTCTGCTGGGGCTATGGTGGGGATGGCCAGCTCGGAAACGGGAACTCGGTTTCCTCTCCGGTGCCCGTCACTGTTACGGGACTCTCGGACGCCGTGTCCATCGCCGGCGGTTGGAACCACACCTGGGCTGTTCGCCGGACCGGGGAGGTCGCCTGCTGGGGTCGCTGCCCACTCGGAAGCAGTTCCGCTTTCTCTCCCGTGCCAATCGCCTTGCCGGGCCTTTCTGACGCCGTGTCCGTCGCGTCAGGTTATGCTCACACCTGCGCCGTTCGCAGGACCGGCGAGGTTGTCTGCTGGGGTGGTAGCGGCCTCGGTAACGGGGGGTCGGATGATTCCGCCGTGCCGGTCGCCGTCACGGGCCTTTCCGACGCAATTTCCATCGCAGCGGGCGAGTTCCACACCTGCGTTGTTCGTGCGACGGGGACGGTCGTCTGCTGGGGCCGCGGCGAGAGCGGACAACTCGGAGACGGCAACATGACATCCTCTACCGTGCCGGTCACTGTCTCGGGCGTTTCCGACGCAGTGACCGTCGCAGGGGATTGGGGCCAGACGTGCGCCGTTCGCCGGACCGGGGAAACCGTCTGCTGGGGTGTGACCGGTACCGCCGCTGACCACGGCAATTTAGGGCGGGGTGATTCCGCACCGGTCAGCGTGCCGGGCCTCACTGACGTCCTGCAGATCACCGCAGGGGAAACCCACACGTGCGCTCTTCGCGCCACCGGAGGGGTGCTGTGCTGGGGTGACGATGCCGGCTACCAAATCGACGCCGGAGGCCAGCGCGGCAATGGCAGTCCCTGGAAATCCACCATCCCCGTTTCCGTCCTCGGCTTGTCCAACGCGCCGTGCAGCAGCGCCAGCGATTGCACCTCCAGTTTCTGCGTCGACGGCGTCTGCTGCGACAGCGCCTGCGGCGGCGGCGATCCCAACGATTGCCAGGCGTGTTCGCTCGCCGCCGGCGCGGCGAGCAACGGAACCTGCGGTCCCCGTGCATCGGGGGCGCTCTGCCGCGCCAGCGCCGGCGCCTGTGATGTTGCCGAATCGTGTACGGGCGCGTCGCTTGCCTGCCCGCCGGATGGCTTCGCAACCGCGGGAGCAAGCTGTGGCGCGCCCGGCATCTGCGAGACGGCCGGCACCTGTGGCGGCGGGCCGCTTTGCTCCGGGCCGACGCCCATCACCGGCTGCGCCCCGGCGTCGGTCCCGCCCGGCTGCGACGGCTCTTGCGACCCCATCGAACTGCGCGGCGGCCTCGCGGTCGAGAACGGCATCACCGTCGAGTTCCAGGGCGGCGCCTCGGCCGGGCAGATCTCGGTGACGTCATGCAACGCCACCTCCCCGCCGCCCAGCGGGTACAAGATCGTCCAGGGCGCTACGGGCAATTATTGCTGGGACCTCAAGGTCAGCGCCAGCGTCAGCTACACCACGCCGCCCCCGATCATCGTTTGCATTCACTACCCTGAAGCGATCGCCGCGAACGAGGCGTTCTTCCAGATGGCGCACGACGACGGCAGCGGGGTGTTCGCCATGAACACCACCGACCGGTTTCCCGACGACAACACCATCTACGGCTTCGCCTATTCGTTGTCGCCCTTCGCGCTTGTCTTGCCCGTCGATACGACGCCGCCGGTCTTCAGCAACGTCCCGGCCCCGCTCACCGTCTTCGCGACAGCCACGACCGGGGCGAAGGTCACCTACGCCTTGCCGAAGGCGATCGACGCCGTCGACGGGCTCCGTCCTGTCATCTGCTCGCCCGCCTCGGGCACGACCTTCCCTGTCGGCAAGACGCCCGTCACCTGCACCGCCGCCGACAAGACCGACAACGTCAGCGCGGCGGCCTTCACTGTCTGGGTGCAGTACCAGGCGCCCACCGACGGGACGTTTTTTCTTGCGCCCATTCGCGCCAACGGCAGCTCGATCTTCGTCATCGGCAAGGCGGTCCCGGTCAAGTTCAAGCTGACCGGCGCCAGCGCCGCGATCACCAACCTGGTTGCCACGCTGGTCGTCACCAAGATCTCCAATTCGATCCTGGGAACAGTCACGGACGTCGGCGACGAAGACGGAGAGGACACCGACTTCCTCTTCAAATACCGACCCGGGGCGAAGACCTACGGGTACCGCTGGAAGACGCTCGGCCAGACGCAAGGCACCTATCAGCTTCGCGCCGACCTGGGCGACGGGGTTCAACACCAGATCAATGTTTCGCTTCGCTCGGCGAAATAGGGCGAGGACGAAGATGACC
>DATLVT010000151.1:0-4446 GCA_035577105.1 Polyangia bacterium | reverse complement strand
GGAGGGGATGAGGCAGCTGGACGAGTACCGCATGGTGAGCGAAAAGCTCCCCCCGCTGACGTCACGGCTGACCATCCCCCGTCCGCTCGAGCCCAAGCTGCGGGACCTTGGCCCCGAGGAGCTGGACGTGTTTCAACAGGCAATGACCGCCGACAACATCCGGACGTTGCTCGACGAGAGCGCGCTGACCGACCTGGCAGTCGCCGAAAAGTTGAAGAGCCTTCTCGACAAGGGCTTCTTGATCGCCAGCAGTTAACCGCCGCCGTCAGACGGTCAGCGTGGCGCCTTCGGTGGCGGCGACCAGGGCGATGCCCGACGCGCCCTGCTCGTCGAGCAATCGGCGCCCGCGGGCCAGCAGCGCGTCGACGTCGGTGTCGCTGTAGTCCTGGTCATAGTGAAAAAGCACCAGCGTCTTGACCGCCGCCCGCGCCGCCACCGCCACGGCGTCCTCGATCGATGACAGGCCTCGGTCGACATAGCGCCGGCGATCCTCCGGCGTGAACGTGCTGTCGTGGATCAGCACGTCGGCGTTGCGGTACAGGGCCAGCGCCGCCTCCGACGGTCCGCCCGCGGGATAACCGGCGTCGCTGGCGTAGACCACAGCGCGCCCCGCTTCTTCGATGCGAAAGGCCAGCGCGCCCGAGCGGCCGTGCGGGTTGGCGCAGGCGATCACCCGACAGCCCTCGACGTCGAACGGCGCGCCCTCGCTGACGGCGGCGATCTCGATGGTGGCGCCCATGTTCTTCAGCGTCTGCACCGGGAAATACTGGGGGGCCATCTGCCCCTCCAGAATTCCTTCCAGCATCGCCGAGCTCTTGCCGCCGCCGTAGATGTTGAAGACGTTGCCCGGCACGTACAGCGGCACGAAGAACGGAAACCCCTGGATGTGGTCCCAGTGGGCGTGCGACAGCAGGATGCTGGCGGCGCCGCGCCCGTTGCCCAGCGGACCGCCCATCAACGAGATGCCCAGGTTGCGCGCGCCCGTGCCGCAGTCGAGGACGATCAGCCGATCGTCGCGCGTCCGCAGCGACACGCACGACGTGTTGCCGCCATAGCGCGTGGTCCCCGGTCCCGGCGCCGGGATCGACCCGCGCACGCCCCAGAAGGTCACGTCCATTATTCGCGCCCCAGCACGACGTCCATGCCTTCGTAGGCGCCCACCACGTCGATCGAACCGCCAAAACGGCGGACGGTCTCGCGCGTGTCGGCGACGATGGCGTCGACCTCGGCGTCCGACCGTTCGGGGGCGTGATGAAAAAGGGCCAGCGAACGCGCCCCCGCCGCCCGACAGATCTCCAGCGCGTCCGACGGGCGCGAATGCCCGTAGTGGGGGATGCGCTGATAGTCCTCGGGCGTGAACATGGTGTCGTAGATGACCAGGTCGGCGCCTTCGCACAGCCGGACCACCCGATCGCGCATCACGAACAGGCGCTGCCGATCGGCCTCGGACAGCTGGGCGCTGGGCGCTGGCGGGTTGGGGATGAACTGGTCCTCGAACAGGATGTCGGCGAAGGGCGCCGTGTCCGAGACGTAGACCACGCTGGCCCCATCGGCCTGCAGCCGATAGGCAGTGGCGATGTACGGGTGATTCAGGCGGGCGCAGGACACCTTGACGTCGGCTATCTCGAATTCGGCCGAATCGTGCAGCTCGCGAAACTCGATGGTGGCCTGGGTCTCGTCGAACGGCACCGGGAAATAGGGGACGTCGGTCTGCGAGGCAAAGACCGCGCGCAGGTGAACGTCATCGCGCTTGCGGGCATAGACGGACAGACGACTGCCTTTCTGATAAAGCGGCGAAAAAAACGGCAGCCCCTGGATGTGGTCCCAGTGGGTGTGGCTGATCAGCAGGTGAACATCGGATCGCCCGCCGTCGGTCTGGCTCAGCTCCTTGCCCAGCTTGCGAATGCCGGTGCCGGCATCCACCACCACGCGCGTGCCCGCAGCCGAGCGCACCTCGACGCACGATGTGTTGCCGCCATAACGCTCCGTCTTGAGGCCGGGGACCGGCAGCGAGCCGCGCACGCCCCAGAACCGGACCCTCATCGGGCGTCAGCCAGCAGGGGGCGACCGCCGAAGGGGTAGCGGCACTGCGGGAACATGCCGCAACAATAACACAATCAGCCGTGGTCGGGCCGACGCGCCGGCCGGCGGTTACCGAGGTAAAAACAGAGCCCGACGGTTTCGGTTTCGAAACCGGTGGTGAAACGACGTCTGGAGGGGAGGAAGGGGGAAGGCGGCGACGAGCAGTCCGCGGCGGGGAAGGGCTGGGACCGCGGTGAATAGGTGCCGGGCCAACCTGCCGCCCCCAGGGGGTGGGAGAGCAGGCTGGCCCGGCATTCGGAATCACTGAAATCTGAAAAGGAAGGCGGGCCGCGTGGGCAGGCGCTCCAGCACGCAGCCGACCCGCGCCGCCAGGTACGTCGCCAGCAGCAGGCGCCACGACGTGGGCGGGGGTGCCGAGGCAGAGCTCTCCACCTCGATGGTCAGCGACCCACGCTCGGCCAGCACGTTGATGCGAATCTGGGGCGCCACCACCGGCACCAGCCCGGGCCCCCGGCGGCGGAAGTCGGAGGCGCGCGCCAGGTCGGACAGCAGCGCGGCCAGGGCGCACTCGACGGCGGTGCCCAGGTTCTTGACCGCGGCGGGGCGAGCCTTCTTGACCGTGATGTTCACGCCCCCCAGCGTCGGGGCGGCCATGGCCAGGGCCCGTTCGATGACCACGTCGACCTCGCACAGGAGGTGATCGCCGTCCTTCATGGCGCTGTCAATGGCGCCGAGGAGTCCGTTGATGCTCTGGACGCTGGCCTCCATGTCGTCCAGGGTCTCCGCCATGTCGGCGGCCAGGGTGGCAGGCAACCCCCCACGCAGTTCGGTGGTCCCTGCCAGGAGAAGCGTCAGATGGTTTCGAAACTCGTGGACCACACCGTTCCAAACCGACGCGAATCGAATCGGATCCTGGCTGTCCGCCCCAAGATGTTCGCCCCCAACCACCGTTTTCATCACCGATTTCAACAAGGCGTCGTCCCTCACGGGCCGGGCATCTACAATTTGCGTGCCAGTGTGACCAGGGCCACCACATGACCACCGTCGTGGGACGAAACCGCCCCTCCGGCGCGACCGCTGGCGGTCCGTTGGCACATCAGGGTAGAAACGGCGCCGTGAAGCTGATGGGCAATGTCCTGGTCGTGCTGGGGCTGGGCGCTCTGCTGGGCGCCGGCGGATGCGCGCGCAAGATCGGCGACGGCTGTTCCGTCAGCACCGACTGCGATCCCAACGGCAACCGGATCTGCGATCTGTCGCAACCGGGTGGCTATTGCACCGTGGACGGTTGCGACGACAAGTCCTGTCCGGATGAATCGATCTGCATCCGGACCTTCCCGGAGCAGTATCTGACCAGGCCCTGCGATCCAAGGTGCGAAGACGTCGACTGTCCGGACGGCATGCGCACCAACGACTGCACCGACGATGAGATCTGCCTGGACTCCGGCGTCTGCGCCCGGCAGGCGTTCGAGCGGCGCTATTGCGCACACGCCTGCAGCAACAACGGCGATTGCCGCGGCGGTTACGCCTGCCGTCTGGGCGGCACGCGTGGCAACATGACCTTGTTGACGCCGCCCAATCCCACCGCCCGGTTCTGCGCCCAAGCCGTGGAGTGAGCGGGGGCCGCATGGCGGGCTTCCTGTCATTCGTCGCCCGTCGAGGGCTGGGGGCTTTGACCGCGGTGGTGCTGGTGTCGCTGGCGGTGTTCGCCCTGCGCCACGCCGTGCCCGGCGATCCCGTCGATGCCATGCTGGGCGAACAGGCCAGCGACGCCGACCGGGATGCGTTGCGCGCCTGTCTGGATCTGGACAAAGGGATCGGCGGGCAGCTCGCCTCGTTCGGTCGCGACGTCTTCTCCGGGACGCTGGGGATCTCCTGTAACGATCGCCGGTCGACGGTGGCGTCGCTGATCGCGGCCGTCTACCCGCGCACCATCGAGCTGGCCCTGGCCGCCGTGGCCCTGGCCCTGGTGCTGGCCATCCCGCTGGGGACGCTGGCCTCGTTGCGGCCGGGATCGTGGCTGGACAGCGCGGTGATGGCGGCGGCGCTGGCCGGGATCTCGGTGCCGGCCATGTGGCTGGGGCCGCTGTTGCTGGCGTTCTTCTATGTGCGGCTGGGCTGGTTACCGGGGCCGGCTGACCCGCCGTCGGCGGCGGGGGCGCTGCTGCTGCCGGCGTTCACGCTGGCCAGTCACCTGGCGGCGATGCTGGCGCGCATGACCCGTTCGTCGCTGCTGGAGGTGTCCAGCGAGGACTTCATGCGCACGGCGCGGGCCAAGGGGCTGTCGCGCTGGGCGGCGTTGCGGCGACACGCGCTGCCCAACGCGCTGTTGCCGGTGGTCACCGTGGCCGGGATCCAGCTGGGCGCCCTGCTGGCCGGGGCGATCATCACCGAGAAGATCTTCGC
>DATLVT010000150.1:0-16797 GCA_035577105.1 Polyangia bacterium | reverse complement strand
ACTACTGGGCCAGCGGCCGACTCGAGGCAACGTCCGACGGTCGAGAAGGAGTCGGATGTCCGAGGGCGTGCTACTATGAAATCGGCTCTCGATAAGTCTTCCTCCCGGCCTCGGTTCCGAGGCCGACTCGGTCCAAAGGAGATCCCTGATGCCCTCTTCAGATTCGACCACGAAGGGTGACACCCCGGCCCTCATCGCCAAAGTCGCGGCGCTGCAGAATCTCAAGGAGTACGCCGAGCTCAACTGGAGCGGCAGCTTCGAGGATTACCTGACCCTGGTGCGCAAGAACCCGTCGGTGACCCGCACGGCGTTCCAGCGCGTCTACGACATGATCCTGTCCTACGGCCAGGAAGAGTACATCGACAACAAGAAGCGCCTGTCGCGGTACAACTTCTTCAAGGACGAGCACCACGGTGGCCGCGACGCCATCTATGGGCTCGACATTCCGCTGATGCGCCTGGTGGCCGTGCTGCAGAGCGCGGCCCAGCGTTACGGCACCGAGCGGCGCGTGATCCTGCTGCACGGCCCGGTGGGCAGCTCCAAGTCGACCATCGCCCGGCTGATCAAGCGCGGCATCGAGGAATACTCGCGCACGCCGGAAGGGGCTCTGTACACGTACGAATGGGTGCTGCCGGAAGGCCTGCACCACGTCGCGGGCGGGCAGGGCGGATTCAAGTGTCCCATGCACGAGGAGCCGCTGCGCCTGATCCCGGTGGAATGGCGCGAAAAGGCGCTGACCGAGCTGGGCATCAACGTCCCCGGCAAGCACCAGGTCCACATCGAGGGCGACCTGGATCCCGCCTGCCGCCTGATCTTCCGCGAGTTGATGGCCCACTACAAAGGCAGCTGGGCCGAGGTGGTCAAGCACATCCGCGTGCGGCGCCTGATCCTGTCAGAGCAGGATCGCGTCGGCATCGGGACCTTCCAGCCCAAGGACGAGAAGAACCAGGACTCGACCGAGCTGACCGGCGACATCAACTATCGCAAGATCGCCGAGTTCGGCTCGGACAGCGACCCGCGCGCCTTCAACTTTGACGGCGAGTTCAACATCGCCAACCGCGGCGTCATCGAGTTCATCGAGGTCCTCAAGCTGGACGTGGCCTTCCTTTACGACCTGCTGGGCGCCTCGCAGGAGCACAAGATCAAGCCCAAGAAGTTCGCCCAGACCGACATCGACGAGGTCATCCTGGGCCACACCAACGAGGCCGAGTACAAGAAGCTGCTGTCGAACGAGTTCATGGAGGCCTTGCGCGACCGGACGGTGAAGATCGACATCCCCTACATCACCAAGGTCTCCGAAGAGCAGCGCATCTACGCCAAGGACTACAACACCGCCAAGATCCGCGGCAAGCACATCGCCCCGCACACGCTGGAGATGGCCGCCATGTGGGCGGTGCTGACCCGCCTGGAGGATCCCAAGAAGCATCAGCTGACGCTGGTGCAGAAGATGAAGCTGTATGACGGCAAGACGTTGCCCGGCTTTACCCAGGACAACATCAAGGAGCTGCGCAAGGAGGCCATGCGCGAGGGCATGGACGGCATCTCGCCCCGTTATATCCAGGACAAGATCTCGAACGCCCTGGTCAGCGACAAGGGCGAGGGCTGCGTCAACCCGTTCATGGTCATGAATGAGCTGGAGTCGGGGCTGCGCCACCATTCGCTGATCACCAACGACGAGCAGCGCCGGCACTTTGGCGTGCTGCTGGGGCTGGTCAAGCAAGAGTACGAAGACGTCGTGAAGAACGAGGTCCAGCGGGCGATCAGCGCCGACGAGGAGGCCATCGCCAAGCTTTGCGCCAACTACATCGACAACATCAAGGCGTACACCCAGCGCGAGCGGGTGAAGAACAAGTACACCGGCCAGGACGAGGACGCTGACGAGCGCCTGATGCGGTCGATCGAGGAGAAGATCGACATCCCCGATTCGCGCAAGGATGACTTCCGGCGCGAGATCATGAACTACATCGGCGCGCTGGCCATCGAGGGGCGGCAGTTCGACTTCCGCACCAACGAGCGGCTGCAAAAGGCGCTGGAGCTGAAGCTGTTCGAAGACCAGAAGGATTCGATCAAGCTGACCAGTCTGGTGTCCGCCGTCGTCGACCGCGACACCCAGGAGAAGATCGACGTGGTCAAGAACCGCATGATCCGCAACTATGGCTATTGCGAGATCTGTTCGACCGACGTCCTCAACTTCGTGGCCAGTATTTTCGCGAGAGGCGACGTCAAGGACTAAGCGCGAATGGAAAACAGGACGGCGCCCGTCACGGTCGAGATGAACGGCACGGCGGCCCAGCTTCTGATCAAGCTGATGGCCGACCTGGGCACTGACCAGCCCATGGCCGTGCTGACCCGGGCGCTGGGAATCCTGGAGCAGGCCCTGGCGGTGAAAAACCAGGGCCAGGGCCGGCGGCTGGGCGTCTACGACCCGCAGAGCGGGCGTTTCATGGACCTGGTGCTCTGATGGCATTGAGGATCGATCCCGACCACCGCCGGTTCCGCGACATCGTGCGCGGCAAGATCAAGCAGGACCTGCGCAAGTACGTCTCGCAGGGCGAGCTGATCGGGCGCAAGGGCAAGGACGTGGTGTCCATCCCGCTGCCGCAGATCAACGTTCCGCGCTTTCACTTCGGCAGCAAGAACAAGGGCGGGGTGGGGCAGGGCGAAGGCGACGTCGGCGATTCGCTGGGGCAGGGCGATCCCAACCAGGACGGCGAGGGCAAGGCCGGCGATCAGGCGGGCGAGCACGCCCTGGAGGTCGAGCTGTCTCTGGACGAGCTGGCCCAGATCATGGGCGAGGAGCTGCAGCTCCCCCGCATCGAGCCCAAGGGCAAGCAACGCATCATCTCGCAGAAGGACCGTTACGTCGGCATCCGGCGCGCCGGGCCCGAGTCGCTGCGGCATTTCCGCCGCACCTTCCACCAGGCGCTGCGCCGGCAGATCATGACCGGGACCTACAACCCGGCGGCGCCGCTGATTGTCCCCGTGCGCGAGGACCGTCGCTATCGGTCCTGGAAGACCACGCCGCTGCCGCAGTCGAACGCGGTGATGATCTTCATCATGGACGTGTCCGGGTCGATGGGCGACGAACAGAAGGAGATCGTCCGCATCGAATCGTTCTGGATCGACACCTGGCTGCGCTCGCAATACAAGGGGCTGGAGTCGCGGTACATCATCCACGACGCCGTGGCCAAGGAGGTCGACCGCGACACCTTCTTCAAGACGCGCGAATCGGGCGGCACCATGATCTCCAGCGCGTACAAGCTGTGCGCCAAGATGATCGAGGACGACTTTCCGCCGTCAGAATGGAACATCTACCCGTTTCATTTCTCCGACGGAGACAACTGGTCGGTCGACGACACCGTCCAGTGCGTCGAGCTGCTGCGCACGCACATCCTGCCCAAGGTGAACCTGTTCTGTTACGGCCAGGTGGAGAGCCCCTACGGCTCCGGTCAGTTCATCAAGGACCTCAACGAACACTTCGATGGCGACGACAACCTGACGGTGTCGGAGATCAAGGGCAAGGAAGCCATCATGGATTCCATCCGCGAGTTCCTGGGCAAGGGCAAATGAGGAAGGTGACGGCGCGATGAAGGCAGTGGCCCGGCTGCCAGCCTACCTGGCCGACATCCAGCGCGAGATCGAGGGGCACGCTCGAGGCTTTGGCCTGGATTTCTGGGAGGTCGAGTTCGAGATCCTCGACTACAAGCGCATGCAGGAGGTGGCGGCCTTCGGCGGGTTTCCGGTGCGCTATCCGCACTGGCGCTTTGGCATGGAGTTCGAGCACCTGTCCAAGAGCCACATCTATGGCTTCTCGAAGATCTACGAGATGGTCATCAACAACAACCCGGCCTATGCCTACCTGCTGGAGGGCAATTCGCTGGTTGATCAGAAGATGGTCATCGCCCACGTCCTGGGGCACGTCGACTTCTTCAAGAACAACTATTTCTTCTCGAAGACCGACCGCCGGATGATCGACGGCATGGCCAACCACGCCACGCGCGTGCGCCGCCACATGGAGCGCCTGGGCATCGACAAGGTCGAGAGCTTCATCGATTCGTGCCTGTGCCTGGAGAACCTCATCGACCCCATGTCGCCGTTCATCACCCGGCACGCGCCGGTGGAGCGGGCCGACAAGAAGGTCGAGACGCCGGAGATCCCGCGCATGCGGGCCAAGTCCTACATGGACAAGTTCATCAACCCGCCGGCCTACATGGAAGAGCAGCGGCGCAAGATCGAACAGGAGCGCGACAAGCCCAAGCGACACCCCGCCGAGCCCGAGCGCGACGTGCTGCTGTTCCTGCTGCAGAACGCGCCGCTGGACCCGTGGGAGCGCGACATCCTGGAGATCATCCGCGACGAGGCCTATTACTTCGCGCCGCAACGACAGACCAAGGTCTTGAACGAAGGCTGGGCGGCCTACTGGCACAGCAAGATCATGACCGAGCGGACCCTGAAGGCGTCGGAGATCATCGACTATGCCGACCACAACGCCGGCGTGCTGGCCACGGCGCCCGGGCAGTGGAACCCGTACAAGGTTGGCATCGAGCTGCTGCGCCACGTGGAAGAGCGCTGGGACAAGGGACGCTTTGGCCGTGAGTGGAACGAGTGCCAGAGCCTGGACGAGCGCCGGACCTGGGATCTGCGGCTGGGCCTGGGCCGCAAGAAGATCTTCGAGGTGCGCAAGCTGTACAACGACGTCACGTTCATCGACGAGTTCTTCACCATCGATTTCTGCGAGCAGCACAAGTTCTTCTCGTTCTCGCTGAACGAACGGTCGGGCAACTACGAGATCGATTCGCGCGAGTTCCAGAAGATCAAGAACAAGATCCTGTTCCAGCTGACCAACTTTGGCGATCCCTTCATCCTGGTCGAGGACGCCAATCACGAAAACCGCGGCGAGCTGTTGCTTCATCACCGCCACGAAGGCATCGACCTGGACGTCGAACACGCCCGGGCCACGCTGGCCGCCATGGGGCGCATCTGGCGCCGCCCGGTGAACCTGCACACCATCGTCGAGGGCAAGGCCAAGATGCTCCGCTACGACGGAAAAGAGCACACCGACAAGAGCATCTAGATCTTGCCGCGTCCGCCTCCGCGTGGGCGGGTCCTGTCGCTGCAGGAAACCTTCCCCATCGGGCCGGTCCGCCGGGGCCGCGTTCGAGATTCTAGGGATCGCGAGCTGTGTATCCGAGGCGCAGAGGGACAACGGCCCCGACGAACCGTCCCGCTGTGGCCCCTTCCTTCCGCGCCACCCCCCCACGCTACGTCGGCTCGCTCGGGGCAGGCGCTGCAGACTATCGAGAGAAACCAAAGGAGCACAAAAGTCGCTCGCAGATCCGTCGTCGGCAGCGTTCGTAGCGGAACGGATGCAGGCATCAAGGGGCGACGGATTGGCCGGCAGCCGAGCACCGTCTGGACAAGCGCTGGCGACTGCGATACCTGCCCTGGTATGGACAGCTTCCCGGGGTGGGCCGGCGCGTGAACGAGGCCGTCGTCACCGGCCAGCTCTCCTCTGACGAAGGAGGCTCCGTCGCCCGTGCCACCCGCGCCGCGCTGTTGCTGGGCGCCACGGGACTGTCGGTTGGCTTTGGTCTGGCCTTCGTCCTGTTGAAGGGGGACCTGACCGCCTACTTGACCGCCAATGTCCTCAGCGCGCGGGCGCGGGCGTTCTTGCTGGGGCTGGGCGGGGCGGTCTCCTTGCTCGCTGTTGCCGGCGGCGGTCTCTATCTCTGGCTGAAACGACGTGAACCGGCGGCGGCGACCAGCCTCCTGTTGCAGGTCGCCAGACGGCTGAGCCCTCTGTGTGTCATCGGGTTTGTGCCTTTGCTGTTTCACTGGCAGATCTGGCAGTCGCGCGAGCTGACGTTCCTGTCTCTCGTCGCCATCACCGCTCTCACCTTCGAGGCGGCCCTGCGAACCTGTCTGGCCGCGGGGCCACTGCCTGTCGAACGCGCCTTCTATCAGCGCCTTTCGTCAGTGGAGGGGTCCGGGCTTCGCCACAGGGCGCGGACGCCATCCTGGCCGCTGTGGATCGTGGTGGCCTGCGCCGCCGGCTATGTCGCCCACTTCGCGTATTACACCCTGGCCTTTCACTGGGGCGTCCACAGCAGCTTCGATCTGGCCCTGGAAGACAACCTGTTGTGGAACGTCAGCCATTTCAGCCACGAGTTCTTCCGCTCCACCCCGATCTTCGGACCGCACGGCTCGCACTTCTCGCATCACGCCACGTTCTTCGCGTACGTGATTGCGCCCTTCTACGCGCTCCATCCGGGCGCCGGGACGTTGCTGTTCATCCAGGCGCTGCTGATGGGCGCGGCGGCGGTTCCGCTGTTTCTGTTTGCGCGGCTGCATGTGCCCGCGGCCGCCGCCTGCCTGATCGCTGTCTGTTACCTGATGTACCCCCCGCTGCACGGCGCCAACCTCTACGAGTTTCACTATCTGCCGCTGGGGACGTTTTTCCTGCTGACGACGCTGTACGCGCTGGAGTCAGGACGCGACCGCCTGGCCATCGTCGCCGTGATCTTGACGCTGTCCGTGCGCGAAGACGTCGCCGCCGGTCTGTCCATCTGGGGCCTCTACCTGCTTTTGACCGGCCGCCGGCCGCGGGTGGGCCTGGCCCTGGCGATCCTGGGGCTGGTCTACTTCGTGCTGATGAAGATGGTCCTCATGCCGCTCTATGGCCACGGCGAGAGCTTCACCGACATGTTCAAAGGATTGATTCCCCAGGGCGAAAATTCCTTCGGCGGCGTCCTCAAGACCGTGGTGGGGAACCCCGCCTACACGCTGGGCACGCTTCTGGACCAGGGGAAGCTCACCTACCTGTTGCTGCTGCTGGTACCTCTGGCGTTCCTGCCGGCGCGGCGGTCGCTGGCGCTGCTGTTTGTCCTCCCCGGTTTTCTCTTCACCCTGCTGTCGACCGGGTACGGCCCGTTGATCAACATTCATTTTCAGTACACCGCCAACTGGACGGTCTACCTGTTCGTCGCGATGGTCCTCACCCTGCGCCAGTACGACAGGCACAAGCTGACCGCTGCGCTGGGGGCGCTGACCGTGGCCATCCTCGCCACCAGTTACCAGTACGGGGCCGTCCTGCAACACAACACCTCTTACGGCGGAGGGATCCCCTATCACTTTGGCGTCAACGACGTCGATCGACAGCGTCGGCAATCCATGGATGCCATCCTGAAGGTGCTGCCCCCGCGGGCCAAGGTCGTCGGCTCGGGGTTCGTGATTCCGCAGGTCTCCAGCCGTCCGGATGCCTACACCATGACCATCGGGGTGTTCGACGGCGATTACCTGGTCTTTCCGACCGAGCCTCAGGACTTCATCGTGAATGAGCGGCAGACGGTGACCGGACTACTGTCCAGCAACACGTTCGGCGTGGTTCTCATTCAACCACCCTTCGCGCTGGCCAGGCGAGGGCATCCAACCGATCAGAACCAGACCCTTCTCTCTCGCTGGCGCTAGAGAGCGTTACGACGTGGGCAGCGCCGCCGACTTGGGCGCGTATCTGATCTTCTGGCTGGCCGACATGTCGATGATCCCCACCAGGTTCATCAACCGCATCACCTGATACGTGGGGTCGATCTCGAACCAGCGCGCCGCGAAGTTGGGGCTCATGGGGTACTTGTGGTGGTTGTTCTGGAACAGCTCGCCGCCGGTGATCAGATCGATCGGCAGGGTGTTCCGGGACGCGTCGTCCAGGTCGAAGTTGCGATAGCCGTAACGGTGCCCCGACCAGTTGACGATGGCTCCGTGCATGGCGCCCATGATCCAGTGTCCGGGCAGCAGCAGCCACTGCCAGGGGGCGGTGACGAACGCCCAGTAGAAGGCGGCGAAGGCGGCCGCCCACACCACGCGCATGGGCCAGCTCTTCCCCATCCACTCCAGGATTCGCGATTGCGGGAACTCACCGTCGAAGCGCGGCTCGGGCGCTTTTTCGAAGTACGCGATCTCGTGATAGATGCGCTTGGTCCGGTACATCATGGTGAAGAGGCCGGGAATCAGCGCGCGATAGCGGGTCGGGGTGTGCGGGTCCCCCTCGCCGTCGCTGTAAGCGTGGTGCATGCGGTGAAGCACGGCGTACCCGCGCGGGTTCAGATAGCTGGAGTTCTGGGAGATGGCGGTGAGGACGTTGAAGAACTTTTCCCAGCCGGGCGACATCGAGAACTGCTTGTGGGCCCCATAGCGATGCAAAAAGAAGCTCTGGCAGAACAGCGAGAGCTGCCAATGGGCCACGAAGAACAGAACAATGACCATTGCCCAAACTAGCATGCATACCGAGTACCCCGGAAGATCCTGCTTGCCATCCGGGGAATGTCGCGTAGTGTTTGCCATCGGCAGTCGTCGCGGAGTGCGCTTGCTGGTAATCGCGGAGCTTCGTGCTTCGAACCCCGCAGGAGGCTCCCCTAAATGGCACGCGTTACCGTCGAAGATTGCCTGCAGAACGAGACCAACCGGTTTGCCTTGATTGTCCTGGCCTCGGAGCGGGCGCGGCAGCTGATGCAGGGGAAAAAGTCGCTGGTTTACTGTCACAACAAGGTGGCGGTGACCGCGCTTCGTGAGATCGCCGCCGGGCGCGTCAAGTTCAACGAGAACGTCAAGGACGTGATCGTCACCTGGATCGCCGAGAAGAAGGCGCTGGCGGCCGAGCCGCGGGTGGCCGGCGGGGCGCGCCAGAACCGCGGAAACCGTCACAAGGGCTAGGGTCGCAGCCAGCCCGAAGGATTCATCCGGTGGGAAAAGCAGAAGACAAACGGGCCGCCATCGTCGCTCAGCAAGCGGCGCGTGAACTGGCCGAACGGGCCGCCGGCAAGGGTTTCACCCCCCGCACGAAACGCAAGAACTGGGGCGGGGGCGGCGGATCGTTTCGCGTCCCCCGCCGCGGCCGACCTCCGGGAGCGCCCAGCGAGTCCACTGGGCACGCCGAGCCTGCCGAGGCTGCAGAGCCTGCCGAGCCCTCCGAATAACGAAGCACCGTCGGCGAGCGCGTTATCCGGGCGATACCTCGTTCCCGGCGTAAACCACCAGGCACGTCACGTTGTCGTCACCGCCGCGGTCGTTGGCCATCTGCACGAACAGCGGGGCGACGTCCCGATAGAAGTGCGACGTCAGCACCTGGCCCACCTCGTCGACCGACAGATAGTTCGACAGCCCGTCTGAGCAAAGCACGAAGCAGTCGCCCGCCTGCACCGACAGGCCGGCCAGATCAGGCTCCACGGCTGGTTCAAAGCCGACCGACCTGGTGATGATGTTCCGGAAGCGCGACTCCTTCGCCTCCTCCGGTGACAGCAGGCCGGCCCGCACCTGCTCCTGAATCCAGGAGTGGTCTTCCGTCAGCTGCCGGGCCTTGCCGTTGCGGTACAGATAGGCGCGCGAATCGCCGACGTGGCCCAGGTAGACGTACCCGCCGCCGAACAGCAGGGCGGTCAGGGTGGTCCCCATCCCCGACAGGGAGGGATTGGCCAGCGCGGCTTCGTAAATGCTGCGGTCGGCTTCGATGACCGCCTTCTTCAACACGCTGCCAAACGTCGAGACGCTCCCCGAGCCGGACGACGCCGCCCCGACCGCCGGCACCGGGCGGTCAGCCAGCAGGCCTTCTTTCCAGGCGCGCTCGATCTCGCGCTCCAGGATCTCCACGGCCATGCGGCTGGCCCGCTCGCCGCCCAGATGGCCCCCCATCCCGTCGGCCACGGCGTAAAGGCCGATGGCGTCGTTGCACAGGTAGCTGTCTTCGTTGTGGTGGCGCTTGCGGCCGACATCGGAGGCGCCCCAACCAACGATTCTCATGATGCGTCCCAGGGCGCGCCTACTGTTTCTCGGGGGCGGGCTTTGCTGGCTTGCCGGCGGCCGGCGCTGCCGCCGGCGCCGTCGCCTCGATGATGAACTCGATGCGCGGCGTGCCAGGGCCCAGGCCGACCGACGTCAGACGCCCCAGATCGATCCCCTTGCTGACCAGCGTGTCGCGCACGATGTCGGCGCGGCGCTGGGCTTCGGCCACCGTGATCCCCTGGGCCTGGACGGAAATGCGCAGCTTGGTGACCTCGGGATGGGCGCGCAGGAGCAGCGCCACCGTTCCCGCCGCCGCCACTGATCCCTCCTTCAACGACGACGCCTGTCCGCCGCGGATCTGGAAGTTCAGGCGCTCGTCCAGCTCGATCCGGTCCGGCTTGAAGTGGACGATCTCGGCGCCCGGGTCGGGGCAGCCGTCGTCGTCCTTGATCCCGTTCAGCGTCTCGGGCTGGTTCGGGCACTTGTCCTGCGCGTCGGGGAAGCCGTCCTTGTCGTTGTCGGGATCGGGGCAGCCGTCCTCGTCCTCGAAGCCGTCAGCGTCCTCGGGCTCGTTGGGGCAATTGTCAAAGTTGTCCGGGATGCCGTCGCCGTCATTGTCGGGATCGGGGCAGCCGTCGTCGTCCTGGAAACCGTCGCGGTCCTCGGGCTCGTCGGGGCATTTGTCTTTCGCGTCGGGCACGCCGTCGCCGTCGGCGTCCTCCGCCGTCGACGGGCAGCCGTCCTTGGGCTTGTTCCCGCGCCCATCTTCGGCGGCGTTGGGGCAGGGGTCATTGATGTCCGGAATGCCGTCCTTGTCGTTGTCCAGCTCCGGGCAGCCGTCTTCGTCCTGGAACTGGTCCTTGTCCTCGGGATCGTTCGGGCACTTGTCGGCGGCGTCCAGGATGCCGTCGTTGTCGTTGTCGGGATCGGGGCACCCGTCGCTGTCTTGAAAGCCGTCGCGATCCTCCGGCTGGTCGGGGCACTTGTCGTCGACGTCGGGAACGCCGTCGTGGTCGCGATCGCGGAAGTCGGGCGTGAACATCACGCCCAGGAAGGCCCGAAAGCGCGGCGCGCCGATCCCCTTGCCCAGGCCCGTGCCGCCGCCCGCCATCAACGCCCACATCCCCGTGATGCCGAAGCGGGCCGCCAGATCAACCTCCAGCGGGTTGACGTCCGAATAGAACTTGGTGAAGTCGATGAGGCCGCTGCGCCCGGAGACCTCGACGATGCCCTCGATCCGCTTGACGAACTCGTACGACAGCGCGCCGCCGTAGATCAGCTGGTGCCCCAGCTCGGTCTTGAAGCTGCGCGACGTCTCGCGAAGGATGACGCCCAGGTTGGCGCCGATCCGCACCGGGCCGCTCTGCCAGCCACCCAGCAGCTTGATCCGACCGGTCACGGTCTTGTCGCCCAGATAGGCGCTGTCCTTGCCCGTCGGCAACGTCAGGCCACCGATGGCGCCCAGCGACACCTGATCGTCGTCGCCCAGCGTCGCCAGCAGCACCTTGGCCTCCAGGCGCAGATCGCCCAGCCCGTAGGTGTCCAGCTTGCCGCCGGTGGGCGTGCCGAACTCATCGACCTGGTCGCCTTTCAGCACCATGGTGAAGGGGAGATCCAGGCCCAGCTGCAGCCGATCAAACAGTCCCACCGCCACGCCCAGGTCGGCGACCATCTGATCGCTGACCACGCTGGTCTCCGACGGCGAGCTCCCCTTGGTGTAGATGACGTAAGGGCGGCTCTGATAGTGCAGCAGCAGGCCTATCCCCAGCGACTTGTGGGTGGGGATCTCGGGGGCGTCGACGGTGAGAAAATTGCGAGGACCGATGGCCGGCTGAAACAGCTGGACGTCCAGCGATCTGTCCGTGGGCGCCTGCGCGGCGCTCTGTGCCTGGGCCGTCCCGCCCGCCAGCGTCAGCAGGGCCATTCCAACCAGGCCAACAAGTCGAAGCAGGGGCGGTTTGAAGGTCATACGGGGTCCCGTCGAGGGTGGAGATAAGGGAAGGGCCCTCAGAATATCCTCGGAACCGTTGTGGTGTCCATTACTGAGGGAGCGCGAAAGTGTAGTGCCAGGTGATGTTGGCGGGCACCGCTTTTCCGTCGCTGGTGCGAGCGGGGGAAAACTTGGCTCTCCGCGCCGCTTCCAGGGCGGCGTCATCGAATTTGTATCCAGCGGGCTTGACCTTGATGACCTTCACTTCTTTAACGTCGCCGTTCTGGTCAATTCCCACCCGCAGGTCGACGGTCCCTTCGATTCCCATGCGTTTGGCGTCGGAGGGATAGATGTCGGCGCTGTTCACCTCGTAAACGATCCGCGCCTGCTGGGCGATGTAGATGTCGGCCACCGGTACGAAGCTGGGGGCGCCGGCGCCGGTCAGCGGCTGTGCCGTCGCGCCGGGGCGGGGTGGGCTGCGGTCGTTGGTGGCGACGGTGTTGCCGACCGGGACCGCCATCTTGCTCTCGCCGGGCACGACCGAGCTCATGGTGACGCCAAAGACCGGCGGCGCCGGCGGCGTGTTCGGGGGCGGTTCCTCATTGGGCGGGGGCGGCGTGGGCGGCGTCTCCGGCGGGGGCGTCACCGTCTGCGCCACGGTCACGGGCCGCGGGATCGGCCTTGGTGCGCGCGGCGGAGGCGGGGGCGGGGGCGGTGCCGGTTCGACGACGGGCGGCGGCGGTGGTGGTTCGACCACCTCCATCTCCACCGTCCTTTCGGACGGCGTCCAGCGCGACGGATGGACCGTCACCAGCATGGCCCAGACGCCGGCGTGCACGCCCACCGCCACCAGCAGGCCGAGCAGCTGGGGGCGCGGAGACCGCCCGGGCGGTGAGCGGTCAAACCAGGGCGCGCCGCCTGAATCGCGAACCACAGACACGCGTTACTTCCCGCTGGTCGCCGCACCCGGATCGACGTTGATGGCAAAACGACGGACGCCCGCGCGCTTGACCAGATCGATCACGTGAACGACATCGCCGTGAGGAACGGCCCTGTCGGCGGCTATCACGGCTTGCAGATCGGGCGTCCTGGGCAGCGACTCGGCGATGAACTTGTTGACCAGGCCGTCGCTGGAGCGCTCGCCGTTCAGAAACAGGCCGCCGTCCTTCATCAGGGTCAGCGACAGCGTGGTCTTGGTCTGATCGCTGCCCGACGCCGCCTTGGGGAGGTCCACCTTGATGGCGGGGCTGACGATGTACGACGCCGTGACCATGAAGATGATCAGCAGGACCAGCGTGATGTCGACCAGAGGCGTGACGTTGATGTCGACGATCATCCGTCCCGGCTCGTCATCCCCACCGAACGGACTGCTGGTCGCCAAGAGGTCCGCTCCTATTGTCCAGCGGCGGCGGGCGCAGCAGACGATGACGGCGCCTGCGCCGGCGGCAAAGGGGACGACGACGCCTGGGCGATGGCCGACAGGATCAGGTGGGCCATGGCGTCCACGCGCCCCAGCGACTGCCGGATCTTCCCCTGAAAGAAATTGAAGGCGATCACCGCCGGGATGGCCACCATCAGGCCGACGGCGGTGGCGACCAGCGCCTCGGAGATCCCCGACATGACCGCCGCCGCGCCGCCGCCCTGGTTGCGCGACAGATCGGCGAAGGCCTTGATGATGCCCAGCACCGTCCCGAACAGCCCGATGAAAGGCGCGTTGTTGCCCAGCGTTCCCAGCACGCCCAGGTTCTTTTCCATCTCCAGGCGCATCCGCGATTTGGTGGCGGCCATCGCCTCGCTGACCGCCTCGCTGCCGCGCCCCGCCTGCTCCAGCCCGGCCACGCCCACCCGCGCCTCCGGTCCGCGCAGGCCGGCCAGCACCAGGCGTGCCCCGGCCACGTCGCCCACCTTCAGGAATTGCGTCAGCTGCTTGGCCAGCGCATCAAAGTTCATCCCGCGCGCCGATAGAAAGATGGCCCGTTCCACCATCACCGCCACCGACAGCACGGACAGCCCGATGAGCAGCCACAGCACCCATTCGGACCCGAGCAGCGTGAAGCTGAGGATTCGTTCGGTCAGACGCATGCGAGGCGTCGAAACTTAGCACAGATCATCCAGCGTCCTTCGGGGTGTCCCTTGCGGTGTCCCCGGGGGGCTCTCCGTCGTCGGCGCCGGTCATTTCGCCCTGCGGCGGAGCGCTCTGCAGGAGGGCCGCTACGACGACCGTCGCATAGCCGCCGGCCGGCAATTCAAAGCGCAGGCGCAGCGCCATCCGTTCGGGGCCCGGGGCCGGCTCGTCGGTCAGCGGCGGTTCGCCCAGCGTGACGCGAATGATCACCGGGCGGCGCGTGCCGGGCAGATCGCGACCGGCGCGCGCGAATTCATCGCGGGTGGCCCCGACGTCGGCCAGGGCCTGGTCCTCGAGGGCCCGCGCCGCCGTCCCTTCCGGAGGCTCCATGACCCGCCCGCCCGGCATCGGTCCGGTGGGGATGACGGCCCCCGCGTCGACGCGCGGTTGATCGACGGCCGGATCCGTCGACACGAACTGCCCGCCGCTGTCCGTCTTTTGCAACACGTCGCCCGCACGCACGCACAGCAGGGGGCCGCCGGCTGCGCGCAGCGTGAGGTACCGGTTGAAGACCGCCGATTGCGCCGCCGACAGCATCAGCTTGCGCTTGCGGTGATCGCGCTCGCGGCGTTGCCCGCGCAGCAGGGCCAGCCCCGCCGCCGCGTTGTCGCCAGCGGCGCCGAATCGCTGCGCCCCGAAGATGTTGGGCAGCCCCACGCTGGCGGCGCGCTGCAGCCGTTCAGCGATCTCCTCGCGCTGTCCGGCCTGCGCCGGCCCGGTCAGCACCACCTCGAAACGGTTGCCGCGCAGGTGGCCGACGCGCAGCTTGTTTCCGTGTCGCGCCGCCGCCAGCACCCGCAGGTCGGGGCCGTCGATGAGGCGCGCCTGCTCCGGATCGACGCGTGGGACGCTCAGCCACTGTCGGGTGGTGGCGTGGCGATCTTTCTGGCCGGCGTATCCGATGTCGCGCCCCTCGAGGCGCAACGCGCCCGCCAGGCGCTGGATCGCTTCCATGGTGGTGAGGCCGCGCTTTTCGATCCACAGGTACGTGTGCTCGCCCTCGCCGGACGGCTCGTAGGCGGGGAGCTCCTCGACGTGGAAATGATCGATCGAAGGGACGAACGTCAGCACGATGGATTATCCGCGGCCGGTCATCTGATTATCCGCGGCCGCTCATCGCCGCGTGGGCGTGGGCGTCTCCGCCGACAGGTCGTCAGAGTCCACGGTTCCGTCGGTGCGCGCCTTGATCATGGCCAGGTACATCTGCGCCGATCGGTTCTCCGGGGCCAGGGTCAGCACCTGCTCCCATTCGGCCGCCGCCTCGGGCATCCGCCCCTGCGCGTAATAGCTGAGGCCCAGGTGCAGGCGCCCGTTGGCATAGCTGGGGTTCTCGTCGCGCACGCGCTCGAACTCGCGCACGGCGGCGTCCAGCTCGCCCATCTCCCGAAACGTGGCGCCCAGGCGCGTGCGGATGTCGACGAAACCCGGGCACAGGGTCAGCGCCCGTTCATATTCACGAACGGCGTCCTCGTACAGCCCGACGCCGTGATAGGCGCTGCCGATGTCGGCGTGCATGTTGGCGATCTTTCCCTTGGCGAAAGGATCCAGGTTGCGCGGCGAATTGCGCGACGCCTCCATCGCCGTCTGATAGATGTCCTTGGCCTCGCGGTACTTGCCCAGATCGTTGTACGTCACCGCCAGATTCAGCGCCGCCTCGGTGTACGCCGGGTTGATGCGCAAGGCCTCCTGAAACATCGCCTCCGCGTCGCTGAGGCGCCCCTGCTGGTGATAGATGACGCCCAGCATCTCGTAGACATCGGCATAGGCCAGCCGCTCGCGGGCCAATCGAACCAGCAGCGCTTCCGCCTTGTCGTATTCGCGGGCCGTGTAGTGTTCACGGCCGCGGGTCAGCAGCTCGCGCGTGCTGTCATCCATGGGACGGCGGAAGGGGCGGCTGTGGCGTGGCGGTGGGGACGCCGGTTGTTCGCGGCACCGGCGTGTCGCCAAAGCGGCGGCGGATGAACTCCAGGTAAAGCTCGGCACGGCGGGCCTGGCTGGCGCCGGCGAATTCCGCCACCACGCGCTCGAACGTGTCCTTGGCGCGCTGGGGATCGTTCATCTTCAGGTAGGTCTGGCCCAGCGCCAGCAACAGCTCCGGCTCGCGGCCCGAGCCGGGATAGCGCTTGACCGCGCCTTCCAGACGCATGGCCGCCGCCTTGGGGTGATCGCGGTCGAGATAGAAGCGCGCCACATAGACCTCGTGATCGACCAGCCGCTGCAAGACCTTCTTGCGCAGCTCCGTGGCCGTCTTCACATATTTCGAATCCGGATATTTCTTGAGAAAGTCGTTCAGCTCGCGCAGCGCGTCCGCCACCGCCGACTGATCCTTCTCGTACGACGGCGGCAGGATCCACAGGTCGTCGGGCATGTCGCGGAAGTAACATTCGCCAATCTTGAAGGCGATGTATCCCTCCTGAACCTTCTCGTGCGTCGGGTGCAGCCGCGCGAAGCTCTTGTAGCTGTCCACGGCATCGGTGAACGATCCCTTGGCGAACTGCGTGTCGGCCAGGGCCAGCTCGGCCAGGACCGCGTACTTCGAGAACGGGAACTTCTGTTTGACGAACTGGAAATATTTCTGGGCTTCGGGAAAATTCTCGTCCTTCAGCTCGGCCAGTCCCTTCTCGTAATTCTGCTTGGCCGTGAGGGAATAGGTGATGGGCTTGGTCGCCTCTTCGGACGAGGCGCAGCCGCCGCTCTGCGCCGACAGGAGGGCCAGCAGCACCAGGCCGGCCAGGCGCGCGCGCCCGCCGAAGTTACGAGACAGAAGGCGCATGAACGAACTATGGTACGTACCCACAACCTGTCCGTCTACCGCAGCTCGTCTTGGCATGAAACGTCTTCCTACCATGTTCGCCTCCGATGATCTTTCGGCGTCTATGCACCGGCGTTCGACCGCGGCTGGGGCCTGGGGGATGCTTCTGGTTCTGGTAACCGGTTGTGCCGCCTCCGGCGCGTCTGGGCCCGCCGCTGC
>DATLVT010000149.1:0-3162 GCA_035577105.1 Polyangia bacterium | reverse complement strand
GGAGGGGACATGCGTGCGTTCGAGCTGCAGGCCGTGCTGGCGGAGCGGGAGCGGACGGGGCGGGCGTGGTTGGAGTTCCTGCGGACGTCATCGCTGAGCATGGGCGTCTACCGCCTCGCCGCCGGCCAGGACGACCCGCAGCGGCCGCACACCGAGGACGAGGTCTATTACGTCGTGGCGGGCCGGGCGATGTTCCGCGCCGGCGACGAGGCGCGGGCCGTCGGGCCGGGCGACATCCTGTTCGTCGGTCGGCTGGAGGAACACCGCTTCTTCGACATCGCGGAGGATCTGACGATCCTGGTGTTCTTCGCCCCGGCGGAAGGGTCGGCGCAGGCAACTTCCGCCGGATCGAGTTAGCTTGACTTTTCCTGCGAGTGGAAAACTCGCGAAGTCGTGATTGCCTTTCAAGCGGCGGGCGCCAGGGCGTACAGCAGCGTCCGTCGCAACGGTTCGGGCAGTTTGGCAAAGGGACTGTCATGGCCTTCCGTGGCAAAAACCCAATCCGTCCACAGCCAACGCCTTACCGCGGTGATGGCGTCGGAGAAGGTCACGGTCGCTTTCCCCTCCCAGTCCACACCCGGCTCGTCCTGCGCCTCCGCCGGCAACTGCTCGTACCACAGCGCCACCACACTGTACAAACCGAACAGGCTCGGCTCGGCACGCAGCACCGTCTTGGCGCACCGGCCGCGCGTCGTCTCCAGCCCCAGGTAGGAACGCATCTCGGCAAAGGTCGTCTCGATGTTCCAGCGCTGGGCATAGTGTTCGATGACTTCCACCGGCGTCAACGTCGGGTCGGTCGTGTAGAAATACTCGTCGCGGTGGGTGCCGCTGTTGTCGTGGACAAAGGCCCAGCGCACCCAGACCAGGCCGACGCCGCCCTTGTACCAGTGCCCCACACCGCTGACCGCCTCCACGTCGCGCCGACCGCCGCCATACCAGGCCACGTCGTGCCGGGTACGTGCCGACTCGGCCACCACCTGCTGCGGGCTGGGCAACTTGGCGCCCTTCTTGCGGGGCCGACCGTTGGGCTTCTTGCCTGTCACCGGCGGCGGCGGTTCGTACAGGTTGGCCCTGGGATGGAACTTGCTGACCAAGTGCAACCGTCCCTGGGTCCGGCGGGCGAAGTCGGCCATGTCGTGGCTGCCGTAGCCGCCGTCGCCGGCGAAGCGGAAGGAGCGGTCGGGGAACCAGCGCAGCAACAGACGCAGCAGCAACTGCATGAGCTGAGCCGGGGTCCGGTGCGGTCGTCCCCGTTTCCGGTTGTCCGTTTGAGAGCGGTACAGGCCGACGAGCACGGGCAAGGCCCACGGCCTTGGGGCGAAGGGGAGGCGGACCAGCACGGCCAGCACGACCCACTTGTGCCCCCAGCGCCAGGCGGTGTAGGAGTGGCTGGAGCGTACCGGGTCGCGGTGGCGGGCCTTGCCGTAGACCTTCCGTCCCGGGTGCTCGGTCACCGTGTCGTCGCCGGCCAACGTGACCGTCCCGGTGGGCCAACAGCGGCGCAGCAGGAAGCGCGTCAGCAGGGCGGCCAGGCGCAGGCCGGACCAGCGGGCTTCGGACAGAACGCGGTGGTAACTGGAGGGCGCCCCCTGTGCCAGGTGGCCCAAGGTGCGCAGCAGGTTGGAGACGGTGCGTCGCCCGGTGGTGAGGACGGCGGCCACGGCCAGCAGTTGCAGGCGCAGGAAGGTGGGCGGGTTGCAGGCGGGGGCGAAGAGGGCGAGCACGGGCAGGGCCTGTGCGGCTATAGTGGACACGGGGGCCTCCTGGCTCGGGACTCCGGGGACGTCGTGGTAACGCCCAGGATACCAGCCGGCAGGCCCCTCTTCTCGTCCGCTCCCCCTTCATCCACGCCTCACAACAGACAAACAGAGTTCAGGTATCACTGCAAAAGTCAAGCTTAGAGGCTATTCGGAAAGAAACGCCGGTGATTACGCCGCCTTCTTGGTCTTCTTCGGGTACTTGAACTCGGGTTGGGGGTTCTCTTGGTCGGGCTTCAGCCGCCGCGTCATGTGTTGGATCGCCGCGATCGAGATCCACGTCTCGCTCGCCGACGTGTTGTATTCGTAGTCCCGGCTCAACCGCCGGCAGCGCCCCATCCAGGCGATCGTCCGTTCGACCGCCCAGCGCAACTTCGCCGGCTGGAACCCCCCGCGCGGTTTCGCCGTCGCCGCCGCCTCGACGCCGTACGGGGCGCCCGCCCGCGCCAGCCAGCGGTCCAACGCCCGGTTGTTGTACTTGTTGTCGCCGAACACCACCTCCAGGCGCGGGAAGCGGTCCCGGTCCAGCTGCCGCAGCACCCGGTAGGCGTGCGTGCCGTCGTCGAGGTTGCCCGCCGTCACGGCGACCGCCAGCAGCAACCCCAAGGTGTCGACGACGTAATGACGCTTGCGGCCCTTGAGCTTCTTGCCGCCGTCGTAGCCGACCGGGCCGCCGATCTCGGTCGCCTTGACCGTCTGGCTGTCGATCAGGGCGGCGCTGGGGGACTCGTCCCGGCCGGCCTCGACGCGGATGCGCGCCCGGAGGGCATCGACGATCTTCCGCCAGGTGCCGTCGTCGTGCCAGCGGGCGAAGTAGTCGTAGGCGGTGCCCTTGGGGACGAGGTCGTGGGGCAGGAAGTCCCACTGGACTCCGGTGCGGGCCTGGTAGAACAGGGTGTTGACCACCTCGCGCAGGTCGACCACACGCGGCCTGCCGCCGGGTTTGGCCGCCGGCAGCAGGGGGGCGATCAGGGCCCACTGTTCGTCGGTCAGGTCGGTCGGGTAACGCTTGCGCACGGCGGGACTCCCTGGCGCCACGGGCCTCGGCTGAACTCCTTGTCCTCCCTATGCCTACGGAAAACCAGGCTTCCCGAATAGCCTCTAAGCCATTTGTGGGTCAAGTTGGTGAGCCGCGGATCGACGAGCCGAATCAGTGCGACATGCTGGCTGATGTAGGCGTCATCCAACGAAACGTTGACGGTCGCGCATTTCCCGACGTTTGCTCCGGTGATAGTAAGCAGCACGTCGCCCTGTGCAACCCGTGTTCGCTCTCCTTCAGTTGAGTCTGGTACAGTGACCCGCGCAACCTCGGTGAGGTCGAGTGCGTCAGTGCTGATGTCTTGGGAGCGGATGAACATCGACCCAGCGTCGCTGTAGAACTCGGCCCACCCGCGCGAGCCACTGG
>DATLVT010000148.1:0-14938 GCA_035577105.1 Polyangia bacterium | reverse complement strand
AATAACGTCCCAGCGGGCCGTCAGGTTGGATGCGCGCCGAGCCGTAGAACACGACCGTGTCCTGCACCCCTTGCTCGCAGAACGCGCGCAGGGGATGCAGGTATTCAGCCAGGATACGCAACGGTCGTGCCTCGTCGCTGTCGACGAACTTTTGATCCTTGTAGGCGACCAGGGCGGCGGCGTTGGCGTCAGGATCCTTCATGGCGCCAACTCTAGCGTGAAAAGTCGATGAATCCGCGCTGGACGTCGGTGCTCTCCAGCTTGACGGTCACCCGATCTCCCACGTCCAGCCCCTGGTACCCGCGGACCACCCGGCCTTCAACCGGCGGCGCAAGCAGACGCACCCACGTGCCCTTGTCGGACACGCCGGTGACCAGGGCATCGAACGACTGGCCAATGCGCGGCGCCAGCATCATGGCGGCCGCCGACTTTCGCACCTGCCGCTCCACCTTGGCGGCGTTGTCTTCTTGCATCGTGCAGTGTTGCGCCAGCGCCGATAGCTGCTCCACGGAATACGGCGCCGGTTTGCCGGCCAGCGCTGACTTCAGCAGTCGTTGCGTGACCAGATCGGGATAGCGGCGGTTCGGCGCCGTCGAGTGGGTGTAATTCTTCACCGCCAGGCCGAAGTGCGCCGTCGCGCCCTGATCGGCCAGCTCGACCGCGTACTCGCCGCGGCCAAGCAGCTTGACCACCGCCAGCGAGATGTCGGGAAATCGCGTCGGGTCCGCGCGGCGCCGCGCGATCAAGAACGCGTCCAGCGCCTGGGCGTCCGGCTGGGCGGGAAGGTGCGCGCCGTAGGTCGCGGCCAGCTGCACGATGCGGTTCCAGCGCTCGGGCGAGCGGAGCACCCGGCGCAAGGAAGGGAGCTTCCGGCTGGCCAGGAAACGCGCCGTCGAGACATTGCCGGCGATCATGAAGTCCTCGATCAGCTCCTTGGCGCGATTCTTCTGCTCAAGCCGCAGGTCCGAGACCGCGTCGCCGTCGAACACCGCCCGCGGCTCCAGCGTCTCCAGCTGCAGCGCGCCTTGCTGGTGTCGCCGCGCGCGCAACGCCTGGGCGACGCGATCCTGCAACTGCAGGTTCTCGGCCAGACCCGGCACGGCGGCGAGCCTGGCCGGCGGGGTCGCCCCTTTCTCGAGCCAGGCCGCCACGGCGTTGTACGCCAGCTTGGCCCGGTTGAAAACGACGGCGCGATAGACGTCCCAGGCGGTCACGACGGTGCCACCGTCACCGGTCGCTTCGCCCGTCACCTTGGCGGTCATGTCGACCGTCATCTCGACAACGATGGCCAGCCGTTCCTGGCCCTCGTTCAGCGAGGTCAGATCCGTCGACAGGTGCTCGGGCAGCATCGAAAATATCTGGGCGTCGGTGTAGACCGACGTGGTGTTGGTGGCCGCGTGCTGGTCCAGCGCCGACCCCTGCTTCACCTTGGCGTCGACATCGGCGATCGCCACGAAGATCTTGGTCGCCCCCGCCGGCAGCGTCTCGGCCACCGTCAGCTGATCAAGATCGCGGGAGTCATCATTGTCGATCGAACACCAGAGAAGCGCACGCAGGTCACGAACGGCCGGATCGGCCCGACCCACGGCGACGTCCGGCGAGACCGCCCGGCTCTCCGCCAGGGCGGCCGAGGAAAAATCCGGCAACAACCCCCGCTCCAGCATCGCTCGGTGCGCGATGGCCTGCAGCTCGCTGCGCATGGTGCTCATCCCCGAACTTTGCCTGTCGACCGATGCGATGGCACGACATTCTTTGCGTCGGGAACGCCCGCCTCGCCGCAGCGGCTATGGGCGCCGCAAGAGGAGGGACGTCTGAGCCACGCCGACGTTCAGCGCGGACACCTGCGCGACGTCGCCGTCCACCATGGCGCGCGTCACCGCGATCTTGACCCGGGTGGCGTCGATCGGCTCGGCCGCCCACAGCGCGAAGATTCGCTCCCGGCCGTGGTGATCATCCAGCCCGATCGATCCCGGCAGCAAGCCTTCGGCCTCCGCCCCCACCGGGATGCTGCTGAGGCTGCCCTCGCCATAGTAGGGAAAGATCTGGCCGCGGTCGTCGACGCCGAAGATCATGAGGTGGCCCGCCGCCGGCACGCTGTAGGCCAGGCGCAGGCGGGCGCCGCGCAGGCAGGCCGCGCTGTCATCGAGGGGGAAGATGACGTCGCCGCGTGTGCAGAACGCTTGCAGCACCAGCTGGCCCTTGATCAGCTCGACCGGAGCGGCGCCTGCCTTCGAGGACAGCTCTGCCGGCGTCGACGGTCTCGTCGACGGTTTTGTGGATGGTCTCGTCGACGGTTTCACCATCGGCGCGATGAAGGCGGCGGCCATGAGGCCGGTCAGTAACTGAAGGCCGGCCAGCAGGCGAAAGCGCCGCCAGCGCCCCGAGCGCTGCGCCCGCTGCTCCGCGGCCGCCGAGATGACGGTCTGCGCGGCGGCGACCACGTCGGTCCTTGATTCCTGGGGAAACAGCTCCCGACGGGCGGCCACGATCTCGGCGATGAGGGCCGAACAGCGCGCACACCCGCGCGAGTGCTCGACCAGCCACTCGTGCCGCTGGCCGGTGACGACCACCCCCGCCTCCCAGCGCGCCAGCTGCAGCGCGGACGGGCACGCCGTCATCATATCTGGTCCTTTCGCTGACCCCTGGGAGCTCCCAGCAGCGCCAGGGCCATCGATTCCAGTTTGCGGAGACGGTTGAAGACCGTTCGCCGGGTGATGGACAGAACGTCGGCGACCTCGCTCTGGTTCATCCCGTCGATGTAGTGCAGGACCGCGATGGCGGCCGACGTCTCATCGCAGCGGGCAAGGATGGCGAGCGCGAACTGGCGGTCGACATGTCCGCGCTCGGGCGAGACCGGCGCCGACACCAGCGAGGCCAGCATGGGCGCGGCGCGCTCGCGAACACGCTGCTCGCGCAGCAGGTTGAAGCAGACGTTGGTCGACACACGGTACAGATAGTGAAGGCCACTGTCGCCGGTCAGGACGCTGCGATTGTGGCCGAGCAGGCGGGCAAAGGTCTCCTGCACGGCGTCGCGCGCGGCCACCCCCGAATGCAGCAGGCGATAGCACCGCGCATAGATCGCCGGCGCGTACCCCTTGTACAGGGCCGCCAGGGCGGCCCGCTGCGGCCCATCGACCTCGGCGTCATGGCCTGGGCCCTCCCCTGCGTCGCTTGTGCGCTCGTCGACCTCATCCGACGACGTCGGCGCAGGTGCGGAGCCAGGAAGGAGGGACATGCCGTACTAGATACAGCCCAGACGCCCAGAGTGAGTAATCAAATCAACCGGGTCGATCTGCCGTCTACCGTCTTGGGCGTCGGAGCGACCGAAGGGAGCGAGTTTAACGACGGGAGCGCGGGCTGTGCCCGCGCGGCTCACCTTGCGAGCAGCGCTGGGGAGAGCCCGCGAGAGGGGCCAGCAGGCCCCTTTCGCGCACCGAGCGAAGCGAGCGCCCTGAGCAGGCCCCTTACGCGGCCCTCAGCGCGGCTTGGCGTCGCTGACGGGCGCGGTGGCCATGTCGCCGGCCAGCCACTTCGCGCTGGACATGATCTGGACGTGGCCTCTGGCGTACGTGTTGACGATGGTCAGCGGCCCGTTCTGGTTCTGCTGATCGAGATCGAACCCGGTGCTCATGACGTTTGAATTGCTGATGGTATTCGGCCCCGCCCCCGAACCGTAGAGCATGGCGCCGTAGACGACCTTGCCGCCTCGATCGTCGGGCGACGACGCGCCCGCGGTGACGTGATCGATCTCGAAGCGCGCCACGTCGTCGAAGTGAAAGGCGCAGTGGGCGTCCGTGATCGTCGAGTAGGCGACGTGGATCAGGCTGGAGGCGACCGAGATGACATAGTCATTCCCTGCGCTGGGAATGCCGTGCAAGGTTGAATCGGTGGCGTCGAAGACAGCGCCCGGGTCGTTCATGATGAAACCGCCCACCACGGCGGCCGAGGTCTGGTAGTCGAGGTAAGAGGCGTGGAGTTCGCCGTTGATGTTGCTGGCGGCGCCCGCGTTCACGACCGTCGCATGCTTGGTGTCCAGGCGCGTCCCGGCGGCGACCTGGAACGGCTGCTGAGCATCCGTGATCGTGCCATTGTCAAAGCGCGCGCCCAGGCTGCCCATGTTGACGGTCAACGCCGTCGCGGCGCCCGCCAGGTCCAGCCCGTCCGCATCGAGGCGGCCGCCGCCCTCGACGACGATCCCGCTCCAGGCCTGACCCTGGTCGGGGTGGGGCGCCGCGGACGCGATGCGCGCGTGCACGTGCGCTCCGCCGCCGGCGCTGGCCACCGTCAGGGCGCCCCGCACGGTGATGACGATGCCCGGCGCCGCGACGATCTGGGCGCCCGCCGGGATCGTCATCGTCGAACCGGCCGGAATCTCCAGCGGCACCGTCACGACAGCTCCGTCATGAAGAGCGCCAGGGCTTCCTGGCGTCGTGGTGGTGCCGGGCGTCGTGGTGGCGCCACCTTGGCATCCAGCCACCAGCATGATCACCAACGCGCGAAGAGCAGCACGGCGCATGAAACAAGGTTACCTCGGTCAGGGCGCCCGTGCGCAGCGAAAGCCGAGGTAGATCTCCCGATTTGCAGGGTCATAGTCATAGCGAAGCCAGTTGGGAAGATAGTAAGGGCCTTCGGCGAAGTTGCCGACCTTGACCACGCGCGTGGACGTCGCCGTCAGATAGGCGCAGTTCGTACAAGGCACGACGAAGGCCGCGTCGTCGGGATAGAAGTCCAGGTTCCACTCCCAGAGGCTTCCGGCGAGATCCAGCTGGCCCCAGGCGCCGGCGCCCAGCCGGGCCGTTCCTACCGGCGCGATGTTTCCCCGCCCGGTGCACCAGTCGTTCGCGCAGCTGCCGGCGCCCGCCGGATAGCAGCACCCGTAGATGGCGTATTGATTGTCTGTTCCCGGCGCGGTGGAGCCCCAGGGGAACTCGCGTTGCTGGGCCCCGCCCGCGGCGGCGTACTTCCACTCGGCCTCGCTGGCCAGAAAGCCGCCGTCCCAGATGCAGAAGGCGTACGCTTCCCACCAGTTCACGCAGTTGATGGGAAGGTCTTCCTGCGACGAGGGGGACGGCGTCCAGGTCGCGTACGCGCCGCACAACCCAAGATTGTCGTCCGTCGGAGAGATGCGCCGGTTGTCCGACTCGCTCCACCCTGACTCGTAGGTTCCAGCGACCGCGCTGTTCGCCAGCCCCAGACCGGCGTTCAGATGACCGTGTTTTCCAGAGCCGGCCGCCGGCATGAAACCGGCGCCGCCATTCCACGCGCTGACGAACCGGCGGAACCGCCCCACGGTCACTTCGTACTTGTCGAGGCGGAACGTGCTGATTGTCGCCGGGTCCGCCAGGCCCATCGGCTGGCCGGTCGTCACCATGAATGTCCGGTCGTACGTCCCGCCCACCACCTCCAGGCTGGCACAGCAGCTGTCGCCATCGGCCCCGCAACTGGTCAGCCCCTGGCCTGGTGCGCGGCAACTGGGCGGCTGGGCATCGTTGCCATCAAGAACCGGCGACGAATCATCACCGTCACCGCCGACGGCGCCGCCGTCATCGACGGCCCGTTCGTGTCCTCCGTTGCAGGCCGCCAGAAGCGCGCCCGCGATCACCGTGACGACTGCCCGCCGCAGCACGCAGTCAGACCGCGCCTCTACACCAGCAGCGCCGGGATGCCCATGGTGGCTTGCGAAGCCCCCATCCCCCAGGGACTCTCGGGCCGCCCCAGTGCGGTCATCAACGTGTAGGCCACCTTGGACTGGTTGTCGCCGTTGGGCGCCCCGGTCGTTCCCGGCGGCCCATTGACCAGACGCAGGTGCTGGTCGGTCTTCAGCAGGCCGCCGGCCTTGCCCGCGACCAAGGTTGGATAGTCGTTTCCGCTGTGGGTCTGCGACTCGCTGGTGCACGAGGTGGAGTAGACCACCGAGTTGTCGAGCAGATTGCCGGCGCCGTCGGCGCAATTCATCATGGCCGTCAACGTGTTGTTGAAGTTGGTCATGGCGTACTTGACGCCGGTCAAGAAGCCCTGAGTTGCGGAGGCCATTCCTTTTGGACTCTTGCGGTGCCCGTAGTCCTCATGAAAGGTGACCGGATCCAGCCCGGCGTCGGCGTAGTTGCCGTGGCAGGCCGAACACGTGAACATGAACGAGAAGACGCGGGTTATGTCCGTCGCCAGCGCGAAGACGATCAGGTCGGACATCGCCTTGCTGCGCAACGCGGTGATCGAGCCGACGGCCCCCATGTTGGGATAGGCCATCGCCGGATCGACGAGCTTCGCGCCCGACGTCGGGTTCGTGGGCTTCATCGTCGACAGGATGGCGATCTGGTTTTCGATCTGGTGCACCCCATCGAGGTGCTGGTCCAGGCGGACCTGATCGGCCTTGCCCAGGCGCGCTCGCAGCGATGCAGCGTTGTCCAGGACGGCGTCGAGGGCCCGCTTGCGATGGGCGAGCTCTGGGTCTGGCCCGGTGGGCCCCATCGCGCCACCGGTCGACGTGCCGCTTCCAAACATGACCAGCTTCTTGAAGACGTTTGCCGGATCGTACTCCGGGGGATTCGACGCGTTCTGGCCCCGGAACGAGATCCTCAGGTCCAGCGCCCCCGCCCCGGACGTGCTGGAGATCCCGACGTGAATTCCACCCGGGATGGCGGGCATGGCCCCCGCGTTGAGGATGGGCGCCAGCACCTGATCGATGGAAGGCAGCTGGACGTCCGCCCCACCGGCGTTCGCGCCCGTCAGCGCGGCGGCCGGACGCCCTTTGTGCGCGGGGTCGGGGGGGATCTTGTTGGTCAGCCCGGTGATGACCTGCAGATACGACTTCACCGGCTGCAGGGGCGCCAGCGCCGTGCTCAGGGTCCAGGCGTTGCCCACGCCAGTGGCGGCAGGGACCCACTCTGGCGGGTTGATGCCATTGCCAAAGAACCAGGTTCCGTAACGCAGCGGGAGCTTCCCTCCGGCGGCGTAGGCGGTGCCGTTGCCGTTGAGCATACCGACCATGCGCGGCAGCGGAATCGCGACACCGATTCCGCCAGCGAGCATACCGCGGAGGACCATTCGGCGGGGAAGTACAGCGCGGGACATGGGTTCTTCTCCTCGTTACTTGGTGGCGATCTCGACGAAGCGATAGGCGTCGCTGGAGACGATGTCCAGCAGCAACTTGTCGGCACGATGACCGCTGTCTGAGAACTGCTTGCTCAGGTTGTTCAGCACGGGTCCGTCGACGCCCAGTGGCGTCCGTCCCTGAGCCTGCTCGTAAAGCTTGCTGACGAAGCAAGACGCTGCATCCGGATGGTTTCGCAGCACCGTGCCCAGCGAAGCCTCGTCCTTGAAAGGAACGCCGTCCAGCACGCCGGTCGAGTCGATCGGCACGTTGTTGTCGGTGGTGCGATACGCCCCGACGCTGTCGAAGTTCTCCAGCGCCAGACCGACGGGATCCATCATCGCGTGACAGGAGGCGCAGGCCGGGTTCTGCCGGTGTTGTTCGAGAATGGCCTTGACCGACGAGCCGGGAGGCAAGGTGTCGAGAGCGGCGGTGTTCACGTTCGGGGGCGGGTCAGGCACCGTCTTGCACAGCAGCTGCTGGGCGACAAACCGGCCGCGCAGCGTCGGCGAGGTGCGCTGGGGAAGACCGTTCGAGGCGAGAATGGCCGCGCTACCCAGCAGCCCCACCCGGGGCGAGCCAGCCGGAAGCGTCGCCTTGCGATAGCCGTCGGTGGCCGCCTTGGGAAGGCCGTAGATCTGCGCCAGCTCGTTGTTCACGAAGACCGTCGGCGAGTCGTACAGCGACAGATAGTCCCCGGTGAACGCCACGTCGTCGATCCGCATCGTCAGCTCTTGCTGCATCGCCACCGGCAACGTGGTGGTCCAGTTCGGATAGAACTTGGGATCTTTGAAGGTCGTGGTCAGCGGCGTTCCCGAGCTGGGGTCCATGCCATAAAGGTCATTGGCGAAGTTCACGAACGACTGATGCGCCTTCTGCGAGGCGAGCATCGTCTTGGCCTGGTCAAGGACACCGGCCGACGTCGACAATTTCCCGCTGACCGCGGCGTCCAGCAACGCGTCGTCGGGAACAGAGACCCACAGCAAAGACGCAAGACGAGAGGCCATCTCGAAGTCGGTGTACTTGTTGCGGCCGCCATCCTGGGGACTGGGTGCGCCCAGCTCGACCCGGTACAGAAACTCGGGCGACTGCAAGATCGCCGAGACCGCGTACTTGAGGCCGACCAGGATGCTGCCGCCTGGTTCCTTGGCGATGTCCGTCGCCACGCTGACGTATCGGGTCACGTCGGCCGGCGTGAACGGACGCCGAAAGGCCCGTCGGCCGAAGGTGCTGATGACCTGGCTGAGGGGGCACGCGGCATCGGTCGCGCTGGTCGGGACGCAGGAGAGCACCGTGGCGGCCTGCGTCGCGGACGAGAACGCGAACTGGGCCGCGGCGGTGATCGCCGTCTCGAACTGCGAAACGCCCATGGGCGAGACCGCCACCAGCGAAGCCGAGATCGAACGAAACCCGTCCAGTTGCTGATCGGGCTCCAGCTGGGCGGAGACCGGGACGTTGCTGCCCAGCAGGTCATGAAGGCTGTTCGTGAACTCGACGGCGGTCAGCTTGTGCAGGCTGGCAACCGGCTGGGACGATGGACCGTTGGGTCCGCTGGGCCCGGGTCCGCTGGGCCCGTTAGGTCCATTCGGACCGTTCGGGCCCGGCGTTGATCCCGCCCCCGTCGAGTCCCCGATTGAGCCAGAGCAGCCAGCGGCGATGAGCGCGGCGACAGCCAGCATCGCCGGTACGGTCCTCATCGAAACTTTTCTCACCATGATGCCCTCCGGAGGTCAAGTTGCTGGAGAGTCTCCGCACGCCGTGTCAACAAACAACATCGGGAAGGGGCGCCGGTCGCGGCAGGCTCACCTTTAACGGTGAGCGTTCGCACTGTCGATTGGGCCATATCCTTTATGCCTGCGTCGGTACGACTCTGCAAGTGTATAGATCCCAAAAACACACCTAAACCAGGAATGATCCCGAGTGGTTGGACCACCGGACCCAAAGAAACGAACGCGCTGACTGTAATCTCTTGACTGCCTATTTCGACAAACCCTAAGGTCAATTTGGCCAGCGATCGGGCGGGACATTGTCAGCCGAGGCTGGATCGCGAACGTTCCCAGGAGGCTTCAATTCATGGGCCGCTTTCGTTCAGAGTCTGTCATCGGGAAAGTCTGGGCTCCGTTCCTTGCCGCACTGCTCGCCACTGCATGCTCCGCTCAATCAGAGACGGGAAACCCGCCCAGAGCAGGCAGCGGCGGCGCAGGAACCGGCGGTGCCAGCGCTGGGACCGGTGGCGCCCCCACCGTTGACCCGGGTTCAGGCGGGAACACGCCGCCGGGCGACGCCGCCAGCGGCGGTGCGGGTGGCGGCGGTGGTGGCGGCGGCGCCATCGGCGGCGGTGACGGTCCCGCGACGGACGGTGGCCCGCTGACCAACTGCACCACCGCCGGCTCCGAGCTGTGCGAGGATTTCGAGAGTGGCCAGCTGGACATGCAGCGCTGGAAGCTCAACAAGCCCAGCGCCTCGGCCTCCATCACTGTCGATGACATTCACGCCCACACTGGAAAATACGCGGTGCACATCAAAGTGGTGCCCAACCAGCAAAGCACGGCGATGATCAATGAGACCGTCACTTTCCCCGCCGCCACCAATGCGTTTTATGCGCGCATGTTCGTCTACTTCAGCCCGGACATCCCGGTGGCGGGAGGAGCAAACCCCGACATGCACACTGGATTTCTGCTGGGCAACGGAAACAACGATCGCGGCAACGTCCAGGCCGGACTGGGATTGTCCGGCTTTGGCTCGGCCAAGCAATGGTTGAGTTATTCGATCTTTTACGCCAACCCCAAGTTCGAATTCGGCCCGTCGTCAAAGAGTCTGATCGCCGCCAACCAGTGGCAGTGCGTGGAGCTCTTCGAGGACGGCTCCGATCCGAAGACCGAGATCAGACAGATCTGGGTCGACGACAAGGAACTGACCGAGCTGAAGACAGACTCGGCCAAGGCCGCCGGCGGCCAGGTCAACCACCTGCCCCCCAAGTGGGCCAGCGTCTCGTTCGGGATCTGGGAGTACCACCCCATCCCGGTGCTGTCGGACATGTGGATCGACGACATCCGGGTCAGCAGCAAGAAGATCGGCTGCGCGAACTGAAGCCTCGAAGTTCCCGGAATCAGCGCCACGGCCGGCTGACCTGATCGGCAAAAATCTTCAGGCACGCCGCTGGCGCTCGCGTTCGCTGGAATTATCTTCCCGGCCATGTCGCTTGCCACCACCCTCGCCCACGCGCAGCTTCGAAACCATTTTCACGCCTGCGCTTTCGTGACCGGTCCCGCCGAGGAGCGAGCAATCATCGACCCGTTCCTGCTGGAGGGCATGCGTCGTGGGGAGAAGGCGGTCTACATTGTCGATCCGGAGCACCGCCATGATCACCAGGAACGCCTGGGCGCTTCGGCGCACGCCGCGGACCTGCTGGAGGTGACGACCTGGAACGACGCCCACCTGAAGGGGGGCAGGTTCGATCAGGATCGGATGATGGTGGCGCTGGACGACATGATCCGCGGCCACACGGCGACCGGCCGGCCACCGATGCGCCTGGTCGGCCAGATGGGTTGGGTGTTCTCCTCGCCGCCGGGGATCGAACAGCTGGTCGCCTATGAAGCCAGCGTGAACGAGGTCCTGAATCGCGGCAAGACGCCGACCGTGTGCGTTTACGACGTGCAACGGTTGAGCGGCTCGATGATGATGGATCTGCTGCGAGCGCACCCGCTGACCGTCATGAACGGTGTCCTTCACGAAAATCCGTTCTACACGCCGGCCGAAGAAATGCTCCGTGATATTCAGCGTCGCCGCGCGATAAGCTGACCACCTGATGTCAGCGCCGCCTTCGAGCAGCTCGGGAGAAGGGCAGGCACGCCTGCAGCGGTGTATCCGGGATCTCTCGGCGCTCAACGTGTTGCCGTCGATGTGCGTCGGCCGCTCGCCCGATCAGGTGATCGAAGTCGTGCTGGACGCGCTGCCCACCGCGCTCGGCTGCGATCTGATCTATCTGAAACTGCCCGGCGCGCCGGCCCGCGAACACGCCTTCCTGTGCGGGGCCCCCGTCCCGGAGGCTCACCTGGCGGAGCTACGGGTCGTCACCGCGGAGAGAGCGACGGGGTGGATGCGCTGGTCATGCTGGGTGGGCGAAGGCTGTGGTGTCTGGAAGCAGAAATTCCGATCGGGACCGAGCGGGGCAGACTGCTGGTGGGCCGAACCGGGCCGCTGGACCCGCACACCGATCGGGTTCTGGTTCGCAGCGCGGCCAACATCGTGGGCACCACCCTGGACAACGCCAACGTCCTGGAGATCGCTCGTCGCAAAGACGACTTTCTGGCCATGCTGGGTCACGAGCTGCGCAACCCGCTGGCGCCGATCGTGACCGCCGTCGAGCGACTGGCCCGGCATCCGGCGGCGGCGCGCGAGCAGAAGGTGATCGACCGGCACACCCGGCACCTCTCTCGTCTGGTGGACGACCTGCTGGACATCTCGCGGGTGACCCGCGGGCACGTCGAGCTGCGCCGCGAGCAAGTCTCGCTGGCGTCGGTGCTGGAGCGCGCGGTGGAGATCGCGGCGCCCCTCATCACGCGCCACAAGCAGGCTCTCGAGGTGGCGAGCGCGGACGGTGTCACGCTGGAAGGCGATCCGGTGCGGCTGGCCCAGATCTTCGCCAATCTGCTGACCAACGCCGCGAAGTTCACCCCGCCCGGCGGCAGCATCGACGTCTCTGTCGACCGGACGCCTGGTCGGGTGCGCGTCTCCGTGCGGGACAGCGGGCGAGGGATCGCGCGCGACCAGCTGAGGCGCATCTTCCAGCCCTTCGTGCAGGCTGACCGCGAGGGAGACGCGCTGCAGGGCGGCCTGGGGCTGGGCCTGGCCATCGTGCACAACCTGGTCGAGCGACATGGCGGCACCATCACCGCGCACAGCGAAGGACGCGGACGAGGGTCCATTTTCACCGTCGAGCTGCCCACCATCGCGCGGGTCGCCCCACCATCAGCGGTGTTGCTGCCCCGCGCTTCGACCGCCCGCGCCGGGGTGCGCGTCCTGGTCGTCGACGACAACGTCGACATCGCGGAGCTTCTGTCCGAGGCGCTGCAGGACGAGGGCTTTCAGACCGCCATCGCCCACGACGGGCACACCGCCCTCGAGACATGGCGCCGCTTCGTGCCGCACGCGGCTGTCCTGGACGTCGGGCTTCCCGATGTCGACGGCTATCAGCTGGCCAAGACGTTGAGAACTGAGTACGGCAAGAGCGCCACGCTGATCGCCGCCACCGGATACGGCCAGCCGAAGGATCGCTCGCGCTCGGCGGAGGTCGGCTTCGATTGCCACCTGGTCAAGCCGGTCAGCCTGCAGGATCTCGTGCTGGTCCTGGATCAGCGGTTGCTGAATCAGGACCTGCCAAACCTGCCGTCAGGGTGAGGACCCGTAAACTTTATTTCCCGCTATCGCTCGCTTACGCTGGTCCGATGCGAGTAGCGCACGTTGTGTCCGCTCTGTTCCTGTGCCTGGGCGTGCTCGGCTGCAAGAGCAGCACGGCGGTCCGCACCGGCGCCGACGCCGGCCCCGATGGCACCGTCGATTCGCCGGCCGAGGCCGTGACCGAGGATGGGGCTCCCGGCAGCGATGGCAGCGCCGATCCCTGCGCGGCGCTGTGCGGCCCCGGCGCCACCTGCGCACCGGACGGCGGCGCTGCCGACGCGGGCGCCTGCGTGTGCAAGCCCGGGTTCACCGGTGACGGCCTCACCTGCGCCGACGTGGCGGCCGGTCTGTCGGGCCTGCGCTGGGAACTACCGTGCGGCGCCGATCTGGGCGGTCACGTGTGCGCGGCGACGACGACCATGACGATGGCGGACCTCAAGGGCACGGCCGGAACGACCTATGCCGTCGCCCTCCACTTCCGGGGCGTCATTGAACAGAAGACGTACACCAGCGACATGATCGACGGCTCGTGGGTGGTGGGCGGCACGCCGGCCGGCGACGCCTTCAACATCTACAAGCTGGAGATCTCGGCGCCGCCCCAGGTCTTCTATCTGAACGCCGGGGCGTCCAACATCTACAACTGCTTCCCCATCGACTATCAGAAGACCATCGACATGGCGGCCGGCGCCACCGTCACCTTGCTGGCCGACGTCGTCGACGGCCACGAGATCGAGAACGTTGACCCGGCGGGCACGCCCATCGTCGTCGCCGGCGCGCCCCCGGCCCCTGGCGCCTACAACGGCCAGTTCATCCAGATGGACGTTGAATCTGTCACGGCGAAGTAATTCGCGCGGGTGATGGCGGCGAGCGCCCGGGCGCTGACTATCGCCTGGCGCCACCCAGAATCCAGCTGGCGATCATCTCCAGCTCCGACGGCGACAGGGGGGTCGTTCGCGCCAGCATCCCCGGGTGCGGCATGCGCTTGCCGTCGCAGGGGGCTTCGTCGCTCACCTTGTGAAAGAGATAGCTCTTCGCCGGATCACCGGGTGTGACCAGCGTGCCGCCACAGGTTTCGTGCGCCGGTTTGCCGACCAGCGCGTCGTAGGCCGCGGCTGGCGTCAGCGGCGTGTCCACGAACGTGGGCGTCTCCGGCACCACCGGATGCGCCGGATCGTGGCACCGGATGCAGTGGGCGACGAAGATCGCCTGGACCGGGGTGAACGCCCCTGCCCCGTCGTCGCCTCCGCCGTCGTTGCCCTGGCCGTCGATGGCGCCGACGGCGTCCGGCTGGCCAAGGTCGTCGCTTCCTGCATCGCGACCGCCCGTGCCGCCGCTGCCGCCGCCCATCGCCCCGCCACTGCCGGCGGTGAGCGTCCCTCCCCCGCCGCACCCGATCGCCGAGGCGACCGCCAGGACAACGCCGATAACCCAAGAATTGAACCGCATGGTCTTCATTGCGAACTTGCCAAGATGCAACTCGAACGCCAACGTCGTCTGGACGGTCCTCGCTGAAAAGCGGCCATTTTTCAGTCTCTCGCTGCCGGCGCAGCCGTGATGGTGGTAAGGCGGCATCGAAATTTTGATGACCGTCGGGCGCCAGTGGCAATGACCCGTTCGACCGACGGCAAATGGCTTCTCCCTTGACCGGGAGATCCTGCTAACTTTTGCCGCCGATGACCGCCCCTGTCCACAGCCGGATCAGCCGTTACCACGCCTTGCTGACCCGGCATCCCATCCGGTTCTTGATCGGCGCACTGGCGGTCTTCGCCGCCAGCGCGACCCTGGCCTCGCGCCTGGATCTCAAGACCTCCCTGGAAGAACTCTTGCCCAGTGACGATCCCGGGGTGGTCACCTTGGCCAAGACGCACAAGCGGATCGGCGACCTGTCGCTGCTGCTGGTCGGCATCCGTTCGCCCGACCACGCCGCCAATCTTCGTTATGCCGAGGCGCTGACCAAGCAGCTGCGGGCGCTGCCGCCGCGGGTCCTCAGCCTGGCCACCTTCGAGATCCGCGATCTGCGGGACTTTTTTCAGAGGAACAAATGGCTGTACGTCTCCGAGGACGATCTCACGTCGATCCGCGACCGCGTGCGCAACGAGATCCAGAAGCGGAAGAACCCGCTGTTCGTCTCGCTGGATGAAGACGAGCCGATCGACAAGATGAAGGATCGGCTGGAGCACCACAACGGCCTTGACGACAAGTTCCCCGACGGCGTCTTCACCAGCAACAACGGCGAGTACGTCTGGATCGCGGCGCTGCCCCCCGGGGGCCTCTTTGTCGAGCACGCCGGCGAGCCCCTGTACAAGGCGGCCCACGACCTGATCGAGAAGGACCCGCCTTCCCGCTATCACCCGGCCATGCGGGCCGAGGTGGCGGGACCGATCGCCACCACCATCGCCAACCGCAAGGCGATCGAGAACGACCTGCTGACGGTCACCATCAGCTGCG
>DATLVT010000147.1:0-4538 GCA_035577105.1 Polyangia bacterium | reverse complement strand
CGTCGTCGCCCGCGTCCGCCGCGTGAAGCATCATCGTTTCAGCGGCCCCACCGTCCCGGCCTGCATCAGATCCCGCGTCGGTTCCGGCGTCGGGCGTTGCACCGGCATCCGGCTCGGGGGCGCCACCGTCCCCGTTGTCGGGCGGGGGGAGCATGAACATGTCGTACTCGATCTCCGCCGCCGACAGCATTTTGACGTGGCAGAGGTCATTGCTGTCTGGACTCTCCGAGGTGAATTTGCCGAAGGCGTACGGCTTGTGCTGAGCACTCTTGTCGGCGACGGGGGGATCCAGCATGGCGGCGTTGGCCGCATAGTTGCCAGTCTCAAAAGGCTGGATGGCGACCGAATTGATTCGATCGGAAGAGCCCGGGGCGTTGAAGAAGGGCTGCATCCCCATCACCTGCACGCTGTCCGCGCCATCAAATCGTTGGTCGCAATCACCGGTCCCTGTCTTGCTGCCAGCCACAAACGTGATCTTGACGTTGAAATCATCGGCGCGCGGCGCGCAGGCCACGCGGCGCTGGCTTCCGCAGCCGGCGGCGCCCACGACCATCAATCCCAGACAGGCCAGCGCGGAAAGGGTTAGGCATCGTTTCGTCACGAGATTTTCCCCGGTTTTAGTCAAAGCGTTCATTTTGTCCCCCGCGTCCATCAGAAAGTCCAACGGGCGCCGAAGCGGAAGGTGCGCGGCGACGAATAGGAGGTGGCGTTGCCGTAGTTCAGGACGTCCTGCTTGACCGGCTTGCCCGCGTCAGGCCCATCCGCATAGACCGCGTCCGCCAGCTTTCCACCCTTCGGTGGCAGCGTGACGGTGTTCGTTGTGTAGTTCTCCTCGATCGAGGTCGGCTGCTGAAGATTCAAGAAGTTGAAGACGTCGACAGTGAGCGACAGAGCCTGATTCTTGTTGATGAAGAAGGTATAGCCGCCCCGGATGTCCGCCGAGTAGGTCCAGGGCAGTCGAGGGCCAGTTCCTCTTGGCTCCAGAAACGCAAAGCCGAGGCCGTAGTTCTCATCCTTGCCGAGAGCCGTGCTGGGCGCACCGGAGGTCGCGCGCAACGCGAGGCCGGTGCTGATGTGCGAGCGAGCGGCCACGACCCACTCCTTGGCGCCGAACACCTTGAGGCTATGCCGATGATCGTTCGGCAGGTCGCCGTCGCGATTGATGGTGAGGGACTTGGTGTCAAAGTCAGGGGTGTGATTCGGGATGAGGGCGCCGTCTTGACTGATGAGGCCGCCGATGTTGCCGCGCAGGTGCGACCACGTGTAGCTGGCTTGACCCAGCCAGTTGTTCCGGAAGTTCTTCACGAACTGCAGCGTGACGGCGTCGTAGTCGCGGCGGGCCTTCGGAAAGTCCGAGGCGACTCCCTCGCCCGGGTTACCGAGGAAGAAGGTCTGCAGGCCGTCACGGCTCATGTCTTCCACCACGTCTCCCATCCACCGTTTGGTGTACGTGAGGCTGACACGGGCGTCCGTCAAAACCTCGTAGTCAGCGCCGGCGACCACCTCGTGCTGGGACTGCGGCTTCAGGTCGGGGTCAATGGGGCTGGCGCCCGAACCGAACGCCACGAACTTCTGGTTCGGGTTGGTGGCGCCGTTCTGCGGCACCGGCGTATTGAGACAACCCTTGGGATCCTTCACGACCTGCGCCGGCGAGCAGGGGCTGTCATACACGGCCAGGGTGTGAGGTTCGCCGCTGAGCGCGACGTCGGCCAGATCCAGCGGAACGTTCTCGTAGTACTTGGCGTAGTTCACGAAGATCTTGGCGCGGCCCGATTGGGTGGGATCGTAGATGGCGCCCAGCCGCGGCGACCACTGGTTCGGCAGGACCAGACCCCGTTGGCCGCCGTCGGAGTAAAGAGCCTGCGTGTCGTAACGAACGCCGAGGTTCAGGGTGAACTTGTCAACGATGCTCCAGCTGTCCTGCACAAAGCCGCCGCCGATGAACGACTTGGTGTGCAAGGTGCGGCCGTCCAGGCTCACCGGAACGTCAGGAGCGCTGAGGTAACCAAAGCGGAACTGATCGCCGATGGTCCCGTCGTCGTTCTCCAGGTACTGGACGCCGCCGCTGTATGACTTCGTGTGGGCGTAATCGGTCAGCTCCAGGCTGAAACCGACCTTGGCGATGTGATGGCCGAGCCAAGGGAACAGATACGTCAGGGTGCTGCTGACCTGGTAACGGTCGTACGTCTGTTTGTCCAGCTGACCAGGTCCGTTTGAATTGTATTGCGGGCTGACCGGGCAGAGGTTCCGGATCGTCGGCAGGTGGGTGATCGGATCGGTGACGGTGTCCTGGCACATGGCGGAGTTGCGCAGCGCCGGGTCCAGGTCGGAGACGTTATGGCCGGGCTGGGTCCACTGGATCGTCGGCTGACTCGACAGATCCGACGCCAGCTTGGAACCGATCTGCGACCCGTCGCTCGGCAACAGGGACTCCGATTGCCGGTGCCAGCCAACCAGGCTCTCCACCGTGACGTTCTTCTTGGGCGACTCGGCCGTCCAGCGCAAGGTCGCGTCGTAGGGGGTCGTGGCGAACCGGTGACCGAGCGACTGGACGGTGCCGCCGTTGCTGCCGGTGTCGACCTCCGGCTGGCCACTTCGCGGATCGATGCCGAACTGGTTTGTCCCTCCGCTGCTGGCCGGGAGGGTCATGAAGGTCAGGGTAAAGCGGTGGCTGGGATTGAGCGCGTAGGTCAGCTTGCCGAGCGCCTGAATCGTCTGGAGCTGAGCATCGTAGTGCGTCGTGTTCCCGGGCACCTCGTCCGTCAGGGTGAAGCCGTTCGAATCCATCGCCGGCATGTTCGTCGTCGGGTCGATGTGAATCCTGTTCACCGAGCGGCGGATGTCGTAGGCGGTCTTCGAAACGTTGAGCCCTCCGTAAAACCACAGCTTGTCTTTGATGATGGGACCGCCGATGTCGGCGCCGATGTCGCCTTCATAGCGAAGCTTTTGCTGGAACAGCACCGATGCGCCCTCGCGCGGGACGGCGTGACGGGAACCTTCCAGCGCGCCCGGGCTGTAGTTCAGGTAGGCGCCGCCATGAAACTCGTTCGTGCCGCTCTTCGTGATGACGCTGAGCACGCCGCCCGTCGATCGACCGTACTCCGGCAAGTAGCCGCCGGTGATGACGTTGATCTCGCCGACAAACTCCGACGACAGCGGCGTTCCGGAGATGCCAAAGCCGGGGTTGTTGGTGCTGAGCCCGTCGATGATGTAACTGTTTTCTGCCGAGCTGGCGCCGTTGATGGTCGTGCCGAAATCGTCACTGTTGGCGCCGGCCGCGGCTTCCGCCACGGATTCGAAGGACCGCGAGGCAGAGCCCTTGCCACCGGGAGCGGACACCGGAATCCGCCGGGTGAACTCGGCGTTCAGGTTGGCGCCGGTCGAGCTGGAGCCGACGTCGACGGTCGGGTTGCGGGCCACCACCACCACCTCTTCGGCCTGAAGGGCCTCGGGCAGCAGCTCGACGTTGAGGCGCATGGTGGTCTCGGAGCGCAGCTCGATGCCCTCGCGCGCCAGGGGCTTGAACGCCTCCTTGTCGAACCGCAGGGTATAGACGCCGGGGGGCAGGCTGGGAATTCGGTAAAAGCCTGAGGCATCGGTGACCACGATCTGCTCCCCCTGAAGATTGGGGGACGTCGCGGTGACCACCACATCGGCGACCGGTTTCTTGGTCGCGGCGTCGGTGATGGTCCCGGTCAGGGTTCCTTCACCTTGCTGGGCTTGGGCGGACCGGGCCAGGAAAAGGCTGGCGGCCATGGAGCAAACGATGAGACCAAGGCGGGTATTTTTCGCTGAAAAGATGGTCACGAGATCTCCGTGTGATGGGTTGAGCGCCCCCGCCTGCGGTGGTTTGCAGCCGTCATTGCTCGCCGGACACCATTGCTTTTTTCCCGGACAGGGACGGAGTTTCTTGAGGGCAAGGTGAACTGTCAAGCGCGCCTATCCCACCCCGGAAGAATCGACACAACTTCGAGCCGAACGATCGATCGCCAGGGCGGATCGCCGGTACGGATCCCGCCCTCGATGGCCCCATCCGCCCATCGCCCGTGGCGGTTTTTTTCAGTGGCGCGCCCCCGGGGTGTATTGAGTTGTTTGCGGTGTTCACCTTGAATTCCCGAAGGCGAAAAGCGCCCTATCTGCTGGTCACCCGGCTGACGTCTTTGTTGCTGGGAATGGCCGTTGCGCCGAGCGGCTTGTCCGCGGAGGGCGCGCCCCCCGCGCTGCGCGCGCTGGCCCTGGACGACGAGACGCGCGTGCGACGCGGCGATGGCCAGCGTCTGTCGGCCGTGGGACACGACCTGAGCGGGGCGGGCGCCGCCGTGAACCTGCAGGCGCTGCATGGCGAGACGGTGGCATTTCAGGTCATCGTGCTTGGCCCGGCTTCCGGCCGGGGCGCTGTCTCGCTGGTGATGCCACCGTTCGCGGGGGGCGCGGTGGGCAACGCGGGCGCGCCGCTGGTCGCCCAGATTTTTCGCGAACAATTTGTCACGGTCGCCGAGCGATCGCGCAATCAGCGGCGTCCGTACGAGTCCCTCGGC
>DATLVT010000146.1:0-4206 GCA_035577105.1 Polyangia bacterium | reverse complement strand
TCACGCCACGCCGCCCGGTGGCACCGCCGCCGCGCGTTCGACCACACCGACCGGCGGGCGCGACGCCGGCCGCGGTCTGCACGAACGCCTGCACGAACAGGAGCGCGCCGAGATCATCGCCGCCATCGAACAGGCCCAGGGCAACATCGCGCTGGCCTCGCGCACGCTGGGGATCAACCGGTCGACGCTTTACTACCGCCTGCGCAAGCACGGGCTGGAACATCTGTTGCCGTTGAAGGAGTCGCCGGCGGCGCCGAGCCCGGGGAACGGCGAGCGTGCCAGCGGCGAGCCCGTCCCGAATCCAAACACGGGCGCCGAGCCCGGATCGCAGTCAGAATAGGCGAGGCGACCATGAAGCTGCTTTTCGTGATGGATCCCCTGGCACGCCTGCAGATCGCGGGCGATTCGACGTTCGCCATGATGCTGTCCTCGCAGGCCCGCGGGCACGAGATCTGGTTCTGCGAGCCGCGCCACCTGTCGCTGGAACATGCCGACGCCGTGGCGCGCGCCTGGCCGGTCACCGTCCGCCGGGTGGTCGGTGATCATTATTTGCTGGGCCCGCAAAGCACCGTCCCCCTGCGCACCTGCCAGGCGGTCTTCATGCGCAAGGATCCGCCCTTCGATCTCGACTATTACTTTGCCACGCTGCTGCTGGAACGGGCGCGCGGTCAGACGTTGATGATCAATGACCCGCGCGGCCTGCGCGAGTGCAACGAAAAGCTGGCCATCCTGGACCACGCCGACCTGGCGCCGCCCACCATCGTCACGCGCGAAGCGGGGCGGCTGCGGTCGTTTCTGGTCGAGCAAGGCGGCGAGATGGTGGTCAAGCCGCTGGATGCGTCGGGCGGCTTCGGCGTCTTTCACGTGCGCAAGGGCGATCCCAACACGGGCGCCATCCTGGAACAGGCCACCAACCTGGGGCGGCGCTGGACCATGGCCCAGAAATATCTGCATGAGGTGCGCACGGGGGACAAACGCATCCTGCTGGTCGACGGCGAACCGCTGTGCGCGGTGCTGCGCGTTCCGGCGCCCGACGACGCGCGCGGCAACCTGCACGTGGGGGCGCGCCCCATGGCCACCACCCTGGAAGATCGCGACCTGGCCATCATCAAGGCGCTGGGGCCGCGCTTGCGCCAGCAAGGGCATTTTTTCGTGGGCCTCGATGTCATCGGCGGCTGGCTGACGGAGATCAACGTGACCAGCCCGACCGGCATTCTGGAAGCCAATGTCCTTTACAACGAGACCTACGAAGACAAGGTCATCGACAAGCTGGAGCAGAAGATCCGCGCCCTGGGCGTCACGAACAGCGCCGCGACCACGCGATAGCCAACGCCCGCGCGAAAAGCGCAGCGACCAGGGAACCGAGCCGCCTCGCCGGTTGTCTCAGCCACAGAACGGGAGGCGAGTCGCGCTGACGCGGTAACCGGCGAGCTGATCGCTGTCCGTACGCGCGACCGCCGCCCATCCCAGGCGAAGCCTTGCGCTTCGAGGCAGGAGAGATCCGTGCATCAGACAGACGCGAATCCAGCAGCCGTGGCCGTGCAGTCATTTTTCCGCGATCGCTTGCTGGGCACCCGGTACGTGAACGCGCGCGCGCGCCGACAGGGTCGCCACCGCGAATGGGGGTGTCGAAGCGATTGCTTTCGCATCGGGTCCACCCGGCGTGTCGACGCTCCCGCCGCCGAAGCGGTGATCGGCGGGCCGGAGCACGCGCTGGTCACCGTCGATCGATTCGGCGCCGCCGTTCTTCACCTGACATCTCGCATGAGCATGACCGGGCGGATCTCGCGTCCGGAGGGCACGCAGGCGCTGACGGGTGAGGTGACCGGCGCTGTAACGATCGTCGACGGCAGCAGCGCCGAGGTGCGCTGTGGCGCCATGACCTTCCGGATCGCCACGACAGCGCCGCTGCCGGCGGTGGATGTCGCGCCGGTGCGCTGGAGCTGGCAGAGGCAGCGATACGCGCTGGTGGTGGCTCTGGCGACGGCAACGGTGGCAGGCCTGGTGGCTTTCGTTCCACCAGACCGCAAGGCGCTGGCGCTGGATTTCGACGGCGCCGCCGCGCGCCTGGACAGATACCTCATCCGCGCGCCCGAGGTCCGTTCGCCACCGGCCGCTGCCGTCGACGCGGGCGGCCAGCGCGCGATCGAAGATGCGCGGCGCGGGGCGGCGTCGGCTGATCCGGGCAGGACCGGACGACCGGACGCGCGCAAGGCGCCGCGGGCACCCAAGCTGGCGATCAAAGGTGACACCCTGCGCTTTGAAGTGCGCGAATCGCCGGCGCCCGTCACGCTGGTCAGCCTCATTGGGCGCACACAGTCGGCGGCCGTGCGGTCGATCTTCTCGCGCGGCCAGGCGCTCGGTCCCGACGCGGAGATGGTCCTGGACAGCTTGCAGGGCGATCCGTCGCAATCAGCTTCGTTGGGCCTGGGCGGACTCGACGTTCGCGGTACGGGAGCGCGTGCTGCTGGCGAAGGCGATGGAATCATCGGTCCGGGTGGTCCACTGACAAGCATCGGGCCCGGGCGGCGCGACGGCGTCCGTTCGTTCGGTACTGGCGATCCAATCGGGAGACTTCCCGGCCATCGACAGCAGATCGTCACAGCCATCACCGACACTCAGTTCGTCGCCCGCGGCACCTTGGACAAGGAGATCGTCCGCCGCATCATCCGCGCGCACCTCAATGAGGTTCGCTTTTGTTATGAACAGGAGCTGCCTCGTCACCCCACGCTCAGTGGCCGCGTCGTCATCCAGTTCGCCATCACCCCCGGCGGCCAGGTGGCCTCTTCCGCCGTCCAGGACTCGACGCTGCACCTCGCTTCTCTGGAGGGCTGCATGACCCAGGCCGTCCGCCGCTGGACCTTCCCTCAACCGCAGGGCGGCGGTGGCCTGACCATCGTCAGCTACCCGTTCGTCCTCTCACCGGCCGGCGGCTAGCCGCAAATCATCTGCGCAGGCGGCCGAAAAAGCTGCGCAGCAGCGCCGCGCCTTCCGCCGCCAGGACGCCGGGGACCACCTCGACCCGGTGATTGAGGCGTCGGTCATCCAGGAGCTGATACAGCGTGCGCACGGCGCCCGCCTTGGGATCGTCGCACCCGAAGTAGAGCCGCCGGATGCGCGCGTTCACCAGGGCGCCCGCGCACATCGGGCACGGTTCCATGGTGACGTAGAGGTCAGCGTTGCACAGGCGCCAGCTTCCCAGGCCTGCGGCCGCCCGGCGCAGGGCCAGGATCTCGGCGTGCGCCGTCGGATCGCTGCCGGTCTCGCGTTCGTTGTGCGCCACCGAGACAATCTGGTTGTCCAGCACCACCACGGCGCCCACCGGCACCTCGCCGCGCCCGGCGGCCTCCTCGGCGGCGCCGAGCGCCCGGCGCATGAATCCCAGCTCGCCCTCGCTCAGCGGCGAGGCGGCGGGGTCGACAAGCGTGGCGCTGTTGGCAGCGTTGGTCATCGTCATGGTGGGAACCGAGGGTTATTCTATTATCACCGAGGTGGTCCGTGCCCAAACCCCAGATTGATCTGTCGTTCTCACAATACGTCGCTACGCGCAAAGGCGAGGCGTCGACCCGCTCCCGGGAAGGAGCCGCCTATGCCTATGGTGGCGACATCAAGGTGCGGGCCGCCCTGGACCGGATCAAGCCGGTCACGCTGACCGTGGAGGCGACCGTGCGCCTGTGGCAAAGCGTGGAGAAGAGCCGGATGCTGGGCACCGCCGTCAAGGTCACGGACAAGCAGTTCCCGCGTGTCTACAACCTGGCGGTGCGATGCGCCGAGACCCTGCGCATCGCCCAGCCGACGATCTATGTCTCGCCCAACATCGGCTCGCTGAACGCCCACACCTTCGGCACCACCGAGGATCCGTACATCGTGGTGAACGCGGCGCTGATCGATCACCTCAGCGAGCCCGAGCTGCTGGACGTCATCGGCCACGAATGCGGCCACATCCAGAACAACCACGTGGTGTACATGACCACGCTTTATTTTCTCACCCGGGCCGCCAACATGTTCCTGCGCTGGACGGTGAAACCGGCGGTGCTGGCGTTGAACGCCTGGGCCCGCCGCGCCGAGATCACCTGCGATCGCACCGGCCTCATCTGCACCCGCAGCCTGGACGTATCGGTGGCGGCGCTGGTCAAGCTGGCGCTGGGGTCGCGCAAGCTGTACAGCGACATCAACATGGACGCCTACCTGGCCCAGCTGGACGAG